>JAHEAK010000568.1 GCA_024642805.1 Kofleriaceae bacterium
CTTGCCGAGTTGGTGGACTGGGCAAAAGAGGAGCTGGATCTCAAGACGACCACCGATGAGATCGGCGCGGTTCTATCAAAACTCAGCGAGCTCAATTTCGTGGAGCAGCCGGCCGGAGCGCCTGTCGCGGCTGCGCCCCTCGCCCCTGCGCCCGTTGCCGCCGCGCCTGTTGCCGCCGCGCCTGTTGCCGCCGCGCCTGTTGCCGCCGCACCTGTTGCCGCCGCCCCTGTCGCCGCTGCGCCCGTTGCCGCCGCGCCCGTTGCCGCTTCTCAAGACGAGGTCGAGTTGGGCCTCTCTGGCCGCTCGCCGATGCAGCGCGAGCGCCCGCCAGCACCTGCGATCGCCGACGACGTCGAGTTGGGCCTTGCCGGGGCCGGTCCGATTGCCAGCTCGCGGCCCGAGGCTGCTGCCAATGCCGGCATCGAGCTCGGTGCTGCTGGCTACGAAGAGAAAGACGACTTTCCAGAGCCCAGTCGCGAGGTGTCGACAGATCTCAGCCAGACCTTCCGCATCGACAAGGGCGATGTGCAAGCAGCGGTTCGGGCCAGCAAGATCATGCAGGCCGTTGAGCTTCCCGCCGATCTGCAGGATGAGCTCGACGAGCGTGCCGTCGCGGAAGCGGCTGCGGATCTCTCACCGGCGCAGCACGATGCCGACGATCTAGAGTTTCAAATCGGCGAAGAGGCCAAGACCTCAACGGGTCGCGAGGCGATCGTGCTGCCAGAAGAGCCAGCGCAAATCGCCAAACGCGAGGCTGTCGAAGCGCTGGTCGACGAAGCCGTCGAAAAGGCCGAGAAGGCGAAAAAGGCCGAGGGCAAGAAGAAGTCTGGGCGCCGCAGCTCGGCTTCGATGGCCCTCTGGCTCATTCTGCTGGCTGCGGTTGGCGCGGGCGCGGCCTATTACTACATGGAGTACGTGCGCGAGAAGCCCGGTGAAGTGGGCCCCTCTGACGCGGCCAAGCGCGCGGCTCAGGTGCAGGCATCTAACGAAGTTCGCGTCGAACCCGTAGCTCCCGCCTCCACTCTCGTCATTGGTGAAACACCTATCAGCGAAGCCGCCGTCGACAAGGCGGGGATTGTTGGCGCGGTGATCGCCCCTGGCACTGAAGTGGCCGAGGGCGATGCCATCGTCAAACTCAAGGGCTACGAGCGCTACGATCGTGACATCGCCAAACACGAGACGAGCCTCACCGGCTACCAGGCCCGTCTTGAGACCGCTCAGACTCGCAACGAGACCGCCAAGATCGCCGATCTGGAGAAGAACGTTGCTCGCAAGCAGGCCGACATTGAGGCCACCGTGGTCAAGCGCGACGCATTCTTCGTCAAGGCGCAAATTGGCGGCGTGGCCGAGGTGCTCGTCGAAGCCGGCGCACGCGTGACTCCAGGGCAAGTGGTCGCCAAGGTGAGCGGCCAGGCAACAGCCACGGCGGAATTCGAATTGCCCGCCGGGGTGAGCGCCGCCATCGACGATGAGATGACCATCGTCGACGCAGGGGATGCGGAGCTAAAGGCCACCTGCAAGGTGACTGCTGTCGAAGGCCAGAAGGTGAGCCTGCTCTGTCCTTCCGATAGTGGTATCTCGGCTGCGGCCGCCATCAAGCTCGAGCTCTGAGGCGCGAGCTAGGTCCATCAAGCTCGAGCTCTGAGGCGCGAGCTCACGCAGGCTAGAGCTTGGTCCAGGCACGCACCTTGAGCTGGGCGCCCGACATGCCAATGCCCATGCTCTCGCGCTGCACGCTGCCTTCGATCTCGACCCGCTGTCCTTCGACGAGCAGCTTGGCGTCTGCACCGGTCAACTGGTAGCGCTCGCCGTCCTCTGCATGGAGCTGCCAGAACCCGCCCTCGAGATCATTCTTCGTAACCGTGCCTGTGTATTTGCTCATGTGTGCCT
Source organism: Kofleriaceae bacterium (assembly GCA_024642805.1). Lineage (GTDB taxonomy): Bacteria > Myxococcota_A > Polyangia > Haliangiales > Haliangiaceae > NORP324. The sequence continues at coordinate 1,891 of JAHEAK010000568.1, forward strand.
CTTCGGGGGGTGTTGTGGATGCCGCTTGTTGGTGCCGCTTGGCCCGGCCTAAAGAATAGCGCGATTGTCTGCGATCGCCACGCACAGAGCGCGCCGCTCTTGCACCTTCGAGACCCTCCCCGAGTTGGGCGCACTAGTAGTCGATCTCGTTGTCCTCGAAATCGGCATCTAGCACCAGTGGCTGCTCGTAGACCTGGCCATCGTAGAGGTACTTGTAGCGGGCATAGGTCTCGGTGACGCGCTTCATGTAGTTGCGAGTCTGCTGGTAGGAGGCTAGCTCCACGAACTCGTCAATGGGTCGATCACCGTTGCGCTTTAGCCACTTCATAATCGCGCGCGGACCGCCATTGAAGGATCCAGCGCCAATGGGAATCTGGTTGTCGAACTTCTTGAGCAGTCGGCCGATGTACCACGCACCGGCCTGGATGTTCTTCTCAGGATCGAAGAGCAGGTCCTCGGTATAGGTGACTCCGATCTCCGGAACCACCCGTCGGGTTGTTGGCGGAATCATCTGCAAGAGACCCTGGGCATCGGCGTACGAGTGGGTGTGCGGATCGAAGCCGCTCTCTTTGCGCATGATCGTGTACAGGTAGTAATCGGGAACCTCGCCGAGATCGCGATAGCGCTCTACCAGGTCGTTGTACGCGAGCGGATAGGCGTGCAGCCACCAGCGTCTGGCTTTGCCTTTCGGTTCGGCATCGAGCGCGCGTGAGCCGCCGTAGACGACGGCCAGCATCCACGGTCGATTGTAGTTGTGCGCGCGTTGGTAGGCATCCATCAGCGTGGCCATGGCCGCCGGTCGCTGGCGCTTGTACTTCTTGAGAAAGCTCTTTTCGCCGCGGCGAAGCTCGACGCCAGCGGCGGTGTCGAGGCCGGCCGCGATGAGCTCACGCGCCTTGGCAATCAGCTCGTCTTTGGCCAACGCGGCAGAGGGCTTGTCGTCGAGATCGGGCACCTTGCTGGCGTCTCGCGGGGCATCACCGAAGGGCCCAATGCTCTCGCCTTCGGCCAAAAGCCGCGATCGCGAGAGCAGCGCGTACCACGAGAAGGGATAGTCACCGACCAGTGCCCGGTAGATCGGCCTGGCTTTGTCGAAACTTCCCGCTTGCTGGTAGGCACGCGCATTCCAGTAGCGACCCTTGCCGCCGACTTCTTCTCCACCCTGCTTGCCCACCCGCTCGAAATAGGGAATCGCCCGCTGGTAATCGCCGAGCAAGTAGTGGCTCATGCCCAGATACCAGGGGGCTTCCTTGCCAAAGGAGCTCTTGGCGAAGCGCTTGTCGAGCTCTTCTAAGTAGGGCAGGCCGATCTTAAAATTGCCGCGATTGAACTCGAGCCAACCGGATAGAAATTGCGCTTCCGCGGTCCACTTCGAGCGCGGATAGTCTTTGACCAAGACCTGGTACCACTTGATGGCTTCGTCATCGAAGTCGGCGCGACTGAGCGCACGGGCGCCGTGAAAGAGGGCTTCATCAGCGCGCGCGCCCATGTCTTTATAGATCGACAGAAAGGTCCGACCGGCCTTTTCGTAATGGCGCCTGCGCTTGAAGAGACTCATCGACAGCCAGAAGTCGTGGTCGCGCAAGGTGTCGGGATCCATGCCGCTGCGATCGAGCTCGGCCAATTCCTTGAGCGCAACTTCCCACTTGATGTCGGCAATGAGATCCGCACCGCGCTGGATGCGCTCTTTGGCCGAGAGCGCGCTGATGCCGCCGTCGCCGAGGGCGACCAGGCGATTGTCGGCAGCTTCGCTCAGGGTGTGGGCCGGATGCTTGCGCAGAAACTCCTTGTACAGCTCGATGGCCCGCGTCGGATCACTGGCCTCCGCGGCCTCGGCAACTCGAAAGCGCGCGATGGCAAGTTCGCCATCGTCGGCCCTGCTGGCGATCAAGCGCTGGTAGCGCCTGGCGGCCTCGTCCTTCTGGCCCAGCTGCCACAGGGCATCGCAGGCCCGCCATTGCGCCAACTCGACGAAGCGCGAGCCGCGTTCCTTACTCAGTTCCTCGAAGCTGGCCAGAGCCACCTGAAAGTCGCCCTCAAAATACTCACTCTGGCCGCGCAGGTAGAGGGCGTAATCGCGATTGCGCAGCGATTTTCCGCCGATGCCCGCGAGGAGGCTGCGGGTCTTGTGAAAGTCGCCGGCGTCGAAG
>JAHEAK010000569.1 GCA_024642805.1 Kofleriaceae bacterium
CCACGACCCTTGCCATTCGCGCCCTCATGCAGCTGCGTCCCGATACCGCGTGCGTGCGGCGAGATGGCGTCGAGATCGATCTCGCTATCGACATGGTGCAACCAGGCGACATCGTCATCGTGCGTCCTGGTCAGAGCATTCCCGTCGATGGTCGGGTGCTGGAGGGGGAAAGCGAAGTCGACGAGTCGCTGCTCACCGGCGAGAGTCTGCCGCAACACAAAAGCCTCGGCGATCTGGTCACCGGCGGCTCCATCAACGCGGATGGCCTGCTGGTCATCGAAACCACTCTGGTTGGGGATCAGAGCACCCTGGCGCGCATCGTCGCTCTGGTGGCCGACGCTCAGGCGACCAAGGCGCCCATTCAAAACACCGTCGACAAGGTTGCCGCCGTGTTCGTGCCTGTGGTGATCGTCGTCGCCATTGCCACGCTCGTAACCTGGCTCTTGGTGGGTGCCAGCTTCGAGAGTTCCATCATCAATGCGGTCTCGGTGCTGGTCATCGCCTGCCCATGCGCGCTTGGTCTCGCTACTCCGGCGACGCTGATGGTAGGCACAGGGGTGGCCGCGCGCGCTGGCATTCTCATCAAAGATGCTCCTGCTCTTGAGCGCACCCATGAGGTCGACGTGGTGGTCTTCGACAAGACGGGCACCTTGACCGAAGGCAAGCCGACCTTGCGCGAGATCATCGGCGCGCAGCCCGATGCGCTCCTGGCTGCCGCCGCTTCTGCCCAACAAGGCAGCGAGCACCCTCTGGCTCGAGCTGTGGTGCAGGCGGCTCGCGATCGAAAGCTCGAGCTCTCGCCGGTCTCGGAGTTCCAGGCGCTGCCAGGCAAGGGCGTCGAGGCTCGCGTCAGGGGCGAGGTACTGCTCATCGGCAGTCCACGCTTGATGGCGGAGCGCCAGATTTCACTCGCTGCCCTCGGTGAACGCGGTGCTGCGCTGGAAGCACAAGGCATGACCGTCATGTGGCTTGCTCGTGATGGGCTCTTGCAAGGTGGTCTGGCGGTGGGTGACACCGCGCGCCCGAGTTCCAGGCAAGCGATAGCCGAGCTGCACGCCGCCGGTCTGCATACGGTACTTCTCACCGGAGACAATCGCGGCGCCGCCACAGCCATTGCTAAGGAGCTGGGCGTGTCAGAAGTCATCGCGGAGGTCTTGCCAGGCGACAAGGCACAAGAGGTTGCCAGGCTGCAGCACAAAGGTCACAAGGTCGCCATGGTCGGCGATGGCGTCAACGATGCGCCCGCGCTCGCCGCCGCCGACATCGGTTTTGCGATGGGCAGTGGATCCGATGTCGCCATGCACAGCGCTGGCGTAACGCTGATGCGGCCCGAGCCCATGCTGGTGGCGGATGCCATCTCGATTTCTCGAGCGACCACCCGCAAGATTCACCAGAACCTCTTCTGGGCCTTCGCCTACAACTCCGTGGGCATTCCGCTAGCGGCCCTTGGCTACCTCTCGCCGATGATCGCGGGCGGCGCCATGGCCATGTCGAGCGTGAGTGTGCTAGCCAACGCACTCACCCTCCGGCGCTGGCGAAAGCGCGCATGAGCAAGCATTGTTCGACGGTGGAGCGACGAGTGCTCAAACACCTGTCGCCGAAGGGAGCAAGAACCATCATGAAGACCTACAAGATCGACGGAATGACCTGCGGCGGCTGCGTCGCTTCCATTACTCGTGCCTTCAAAGCGGAGAACGACGCGCTGGAGATCGAGGTCGACCTACAGGCCGGCACCCTGCGTGTTGGTGAGATGAAGGACGCCGACGTGCAGCGCATCGTTGAAGACGCGGGTTTCGACTACGCGGGTCCTCTGGGCTAGCGTGAGTCGCCAGCCGAGTCGCCAGCCGCCAGATCGCGCACAAGATGCAGGCTTCTAGAATGCTTGGCGGGCGGCTGCTCTGGCCTTTTGTGGTAGATTGAAATGCCTCGTGAGTCACCGACTTCACATCTTCTTTGCCGCCCTGCTCGCCAGCGTCCTGGTCCTGGGCGGCACTGGCATTGCGAGTGTGTCGCTCTCCGGGGTGCCAAAGGATGTTCATTTCGTTGGCGCCGATTGCTGTAGCGCCAAGCAAGACCAGGTCGCCGACCAGGATCCTAACGAGGATGCTCGCGTGCGCGGCACCTGCTGTTGTCGTCCCTCTCCCTTCTCCGAAAGCATCATCGCTACGCCACCAGCGCTCGCCGACACCGACGAGCTGGTCCTCGTCATACCCATGGGCATCGAGCTTCTTGCCCTCGCACACAGTCCAGAGGGGCCAAGCGCTCCGCACGAGGCTCTTCTGCGTGCCCGTGCGCCACCTCCGCCTAGACAGTCGCTCTACAGCCAACACACCTCTCTCTTGCTCTGAGAGCTAACAGCTCGTTGCCCCTACGGGGCTCTTGTTGTTGCGTCAATGTGCGGCACCCGCTGGTGGGTGCGGGAGAGAAGAGATGTCATCGTCATACAGCGCTATTGGGTCACGGCTTTTGCCGTGCCTGCTCGGTTTGTCTTGCGGCTGCAGCTCTGCGGCGCAGGTGCCCCCTCGCATGCCCTCGCGCGCAGCAGCTTCCGCGAGCGCGCTCACAAGCTCGGCGCCCCTCGTCCTGCCGGCCGTCAATGGCAGTTTGGCCAGCTACGTAGCGCTGGCTGTCGATCACAGCCCGCGCGTGCGAGCCGCTTTTGAGTCCTGGCGAGCCGCCAGCTTTGCGGTTGGCAAGAGCGGACGCATGCCCGAGCCGACGATCAACTTCGGCTACTTCGTGCGCAGCATCGAAACTCGCGTGGGGCCGCAGACCTACAATTTGGGCATCACCCAGGCCATTCCCTGGCTCAGCAAACTCGGCGCTTCGGAACGCGCGGCCAGCGAGCGAGCCCGAGCACAAGCCCTGGTTACCGACGCGGAAGTACTGGCAGTCCGCCGCGATGTTGCCGACGCCTACTGGAGCCTGTGGCTCATCGGCGAGGAGCATCGACTTCGCTCCGAGCACGACATCCTGCTCGAGGCGCTGGCCGCGGCCGTGCGCGCCCGCCTGCAGACGGGAGCCGCCAGCCTCGCGGATCTCAATCAGGTCGACCTGAACATCGCGCGCCACCACGATCATCGCGATGGCCACCAGCAGGCGCGGCTGCGAGTGCAAGCGCAGCTACTGGCTGCGATGGGTGCCGAGCCCGTGAGCGAGATGTTGAACGTGAGCGATGAACCGCCGATTGGCATGCCGGTAGTCGCAGACAGCGAGCTGATGACCCTGGCGCGCGCTCATCCCCTCATCGATCGCCTGGATCATCTCGCCAGGAGTGAAGCCGAGATGGCCAGCGCAGAGGCGGCCGATCGCTATCCACGCTTCATGCTTGGCGCCAACCTCATCGGCATCGGTGAGGCCAGCATGCCTGGCGTCAGCGGCAGTGGCGACGATGCCTTGGTCGTGTCGGCCGGCGTGTCGGTGCCGCTCTGGTTCTCGAGTTATGACGACGGCGAGGCCTCCGCACGGGCAGCGTCCAGGGCACAGCGCGCTCTTGGCGAACAAGGGCAGCGCCAGGCCGAAGCCTCGGTGGCTGCCTCGCTCTCGAGTTTGCGCGACAGCTATCGGCGCATGCAGCTCTACGAGAAAACCTTAATTCCACAGGCACAGGTTACGTTTGAGGCCGTTTTGGGCGGGTATCAAGTGAAGACCTCATCGGTGGCGGCGGTAATCTTGGCGCAACGCGACCTCATCGACTTGCAGCTCGAAGACGCGAGCGCGCGCGCCGCCCACGCCAAGGGGCTGGCCCAACTCGAGTATCTGGTCGGGCGCTCACTGGTACTGAAGGGGTCCGCCGATGAGTAAGCTGCAAGCCTGGCTGGGCAGCGCGGGCGCGCGTGTGCTTCTAACCGCTATCGTGGCTTTTGGAACGGGTGCGCTGCTCTTCCGAGGAGATCGCGCGCCCACGCCCAGCGAGCACCAACACCAAGGGCTCGTGCCACAGGTGCAGGTGTGGACCTGCTCCATGCATCCGCAGATCCGTGCTGACGGACCTGGCAAGTGCCCTATCTGCGGAATGGACCTCGTGCC
>JAHEAK010000570.1 GCA_024642805.1 Kofleriaceae bacterium
ATGCCGTCGAGAGAAGACATGTGGAAGAACATGTCCTTATCGTCGCCAGTCGAGATAAATCCAAAACCTTTGTCAGTGAGTCGCTTAATTGTACCTTCAGCCATCGTATCCGTTCTTTCCTTCGCATGGTCCACGACGTCACGTTGGCGCCAATAGCTATGCGAGATGTAGTGTTAGTTTTTACTGTTGTTGCCAGGGCTGTACAGAAGAAAAAACCAAAAAGTGGCGGGTCAGACGCGATCGCCGCCGTAACCGATTGGTTTCTAATGAGGATTTTTGTCAGCCTCGCTACTCATCAATCGTCCCCAGGGCGATGGGCGCGATGCCGACTGCAAATCGGCCGGCCAGGTAGCAACGCCCGGCCTCCCAGCCCAAAAGCTCGAAACACAGTTCCTGCTCACTTCGGTGCAGGAGGCGAATCGTGACTTCGCAGGCAAAGCTAATGCCCAGCTGGGCGCTGATCATCTCGGAGCTGAGCTGATCCTCGACCCGCTGTAGCACCGGATCCGCCAGGCAGAGCTGCAGACGCGAGCCGCCCTCGTTGTAGGCGATGAGCATGTCTTCGACCACCAGACCGCACGCGTGCCCCTGCACTAGCGCGCTCTCTTGCCCCAAGAGATCCACCGTCGAAAATTCCGTGTCGCGCTGAAGGAGCAGTGTGCCCGTGAGCTCGCTCCGCCAGACGATGCTCTTGCCAGCGGCCAGCTCGCGAATGCGACCCTCGCGCAAGTCAATGAGCGCAACGCTCGGTGCCGCCGACTCCGTGTTGTGTCGCTGCACGGCAATGGTCTCGCTGCCCGCGTGATACCAATGGGTGTATTGGAAAAACTCTAAGCCCTGCAGTTCCTGGTTGAGAGCCTCGGCGCCCGGCCCCTGGATGCGCAGGTGATACACCGCCTGACCGCCGTGCGCGATGCGAGAGAACTCTTGTTGCAGCTCCCACTCGCCGAGCTGCCATCGAGTTCGCTGGGCATTGCTGGCGCGCTTGGCCTCGGCTCGCTCGCGCAGATCGCGTTCTTCGGCGTCATCGAGGATGCGCAGCTTGAGCTTCATAGACTGGGACGATCTTAGCAAGCTAGGCACAGTGCTCGCGCGGCTCATCGAGCGCAAAGAGCTGGACATTGGCCACCACCACCCGTTCTTCGGGTTGGGAGGCCGCCACCAGGGCCCGCAGGGCGCGGTAGTAGCTGCGATGCATCTCCTGCAGGCGCGCATAGTCTGCGTTCGACACCGAAAACACATTGAAGGAAAAGAGCCCCGGCTTGCCCTCGCGGATGTAGCTCAAACCTACGCTCGCCCACCACTCGCGCAGACGCCGACCAGCACCCGGATCCGATCGGGTATCGATCGATTGCACCCGGGCCACGCGCAGACGTTTGCCTTCACTGCGCAGTTGCCCGCTGGACTTGAGTAGCTCGATGCACTCGATCTCGATGTCGATGGGCAAGCCGAGACGTTCCGAAATCCATCCGGGCTGATGACTGTCGAGCTGCAGGTAGTCGCGGGTCTGAACTGCCAACAAGACCGCAGGTGCCCACGGGATTCGTGCCACCAGTTCCCTGGCGGCAAGCAGCTCCTGCCAACGCCCGCGCAGCATCGGCACCTCCTCGATGTCGACGAAGGCGGCCACGAACTCGAGCAAGCGCTGCGAGCTAGCTTCCAAGAGGCGCAAGAAGTCGGGGAGTCGAGGTTCGGCCTGGCCTTTGAGCCAGCGAGCCACCGCAAAGCGGCTCTTGCCGGTGCGCGCCGCTAGCTCTTGCATGGGCGTATCGCCGCGCAGGTCTTCGAGGAGAGCAGCCACCGCGCGCGCATCGCTGAGCGGCCAGCTTTGTAGGGACGCAGGCAGATCGCGATAGAAGCGGGTGATGGCGGCACGCAGATCGACGCCGACGCGCTCGGCAGCGCCAAAGAAGACGGCGGCGGTCGGCCAGTTGCGCCCGGCCTCCCAGAGATAGGCCACGTTGCTCTTGTAGCGCAGCCGCCTGCTGAAGCCGACCTGCGAGCGACGACCGCGCAGGGCTCTCAGGAGCTGGCTCGCCAACTGTTCAAAATCCCATGACTCCATGACCGGACTATAAGAGATTCGCACATCGAATGGCAATACGCGCCCATGCTATGTTCAGAACACTATTGCATTGGCCGGGTCCCTGAGGCACCTTGAATAGGCGAGGCACACCCATGACCCACATCCCCAACAGCCCCCTCCCCTCCCGCCTTTCGGCCTTTGCCGGGCTATCGCTTCTGGTCGCGAGCAGCCTCGGGCTCGGCGCCTGCGCACCGAAAGACGGCGGCCAGGTTGGCGAGGAAAACCTCGGCTGCCAGAGCGTGCTCAGTGAGCCACTCACCCTCGACGGCGACAATCCCTTGGGCTTCACCATTGCCCAGGTCCTCGAGCTTGCAGAAGGCGATCACCAGAGCGCGCTTTCCTGGGCCGACGGCAACGATAGCGTCTTGCACGCCAGCCTGGTCTTCAGCGGCGAGGCTAGCTACGAGGATCGCGAGTGGATCGACGATGGCAGCGGCATCGAGCCAGCGCTCGTCGACATGGACTGCAACGACATCTTGCGCATGCAGGTGCAAGTCGAGCTGAGCAGCGAAGATGGCGCCCTCGACGAAAGCTACGCGCTGCAGCTAGAGGCCGGCACCAGCGATGAAGCCCACCTCAGCACCGAGCTACCGACACTCACCGGCTCGCTGGTCATCGAGGACTTTGCACCTGCGGGCAGCTACAGCTCCTTCCGTGCCTTTCTCGATCTCAGCATCACCAGCGCGGGCCTCAGCGGCACCATCTCTGGGCAAGCAGAATCGTCAGGCAGCGGAGGCGATGACGGCACCGTGTCAGCGACCAGCTTTGCCATCGCGAGTTTCGGCAGCCCCTAGCCCGCGCGCGCGGCAGCGGGTCGAGCGCGATCAGCCTGCGCCATCATAGATAAGAATTATTCTCAGTCACAGGGAATCCCGAATTCTCGCGGATCCTCTGCGCAAAGCGTCCACCCTCTGTGTCACTATCCCCGCGCCAGGAGGCGCACCCCATGACAGCTCCTACCCGCCCTTCCTTTCTCCGTCACATGCTCGTGCCTTCTCTCTTGCTCGCCACCCTGGTAACGGCTTGCGCGAGCGACCAGGCAGCCGAGTCGAGCACCTATCCCGGCAGCATCAAGCAAGAGAGCGCCGTGGATCTCGCCAACGCGCCCCACTGCGACCTTGATACCCCATGCGCCGATGGCCTCACGTGCATCTACATCGCCGCGCTGGAGCTGGACTCGGCCATCTGTGTCGATGGCGCCAGCATCTGCGATGCTCTCGACTGCGGAGACGACAGCTGCGCTCTTCTTGAGTCGTACCCGGCCCAGCTCGTGTGCGCCAGCAACAGCAACCCAGGCGACGATGGCGATTGCACCGTGTCGAGCGACGGCAGCACCAGCTGTCCACCTACTGATGGCATCCCGGGCGATACCACGCCGGGCGATGACTGCACGGTGTCGAGTGATGGCAGCACCAGCTGTCCACCCAACGAGGGCGGACCTGGTTCGAGTCCCGGCGGCGAGCCTGGCTCGAGTGGCTCGGGCAATTCAGCTGGCTAGGCGCCTCGACGATTGGTTAGACATGCCGGCTGCCCCGATGCGATGCAGCCGGACTTTGGCAACGGAACTTCGGCTATGGTCGCCGCATGCGTAGATCGACTGCCCTCTTGCTTACCGGGCTCTTGTTGGCACTTGCGACCAGCTGTGTGAGCGACGAAGATGGTCAGCTCGGTACTTCGAGCACAGGTGGAGCGAGCGCAGATGGCTCGGTCTCTGGCGACGATACCCAGCAGGTTGGGCTGGTTGGCGATGCCTGCCAAACGGCCGCGGATTGTTCCGACCCGCCTGACGCTGAGTGTTTCACCGATCAGGCTGCGCAGTTTGGCGTGGTATACAAGGGAGGCTATTGCTCCAAGGGCTGTCAGACGGCACCGGGAGAACCGGATATCGACTGTGGCACGGGTATGTGCGTGACCTCGAGCGTCTCCAATGAGAGCG
>JAHEAK010000047.1 GCA_024642805.1 Kofleriaceae bacterium
GGTTGCCGTGCTATCGAGCTTTAGGGAATGAACATCTTGATCTGTCACCGAGACCGAGATGGCGATGGGGTCGAGCACAAGGAGTCTGCCAATCGGCTGGCCTGGGTTGGCTACTTCGCCCTGTTCAATCTGCAGGTCGACGAGCACGCCGGCGAAGGGAGCGCGAATGGTGGCCCGATCGACCATATTGACCGCCACGCGCTGCTGGGCTCTGGCGCGCGCGATACGGGTATTGGCGGCGTCGACGCGGGCACTGGCCACGGCCTTGCCGAGCTTCTCCAAACGAGCGAGCTCGTGCTCAGCATCGTCGAGCTCGACCTTGGCCAGCTGCAACTGAGCGGCGTAGGTAGTGCTGTCGACTCGAGCAATCACTTGCCCGGCCTTCACATCCTGTCCCGACTCGACGAGCACGCGCTCGATGTAGCCGCCCAGGGCAGCGCCCAGGTTGGCCTCGCGAGCACCCATGACTTCACCGGGGCGAGTAAATCGGCTGGCAGCCGTGCCGCCTTCGAGGATGGCAACTTCGACACGGGTAGCGGTTTCCTCTGGCGCACGCTTCACGGAGGAACCCGCGGGCGCACTGCCCTCGTCCTGTTTCTTTGCGCACGAGCTTGCCATGGCAAGGCTGCACAGAAGCAGCAGGACCGGCCGGTGAGCCTTGTAGTTTTGCGAGGTGGTTTTTTCAGTCATGTTTTGTAATCCCGTCAAAAACGAGGTCGATGGTTTTGTGTAGTCGCTGACGATTCCACTCGCCGTTGGCGATGGCCGCGTCGAATTGAAACTGCATGGCGCCGGTCACGACCAGCGCGCCTTCCACGGCGTCCAGATCTTCCCGGAGTTCTCCGCTGGCGATGCCCTCGGCCACCAGGGCTGTAATCATCTGCAGGTGCTTGTCCCGGCACACGCCATCGTCGAGTACCGGCGCGTTGTCCTCTGGTGAAAGGTCGAGGCGCTGCATGAGGCGCATCGCAGTTGGCTCGGCGATGGAGTAATCCATCATCGAATCCAAGCCGCGGTGCAGGCGCTCACGAACGCTGCCAGGGCCAGTCACCGTCGACTGCACGAGGGCGTTGATGCGGGCGGCGTGGTTTTCGACCACTTGCCTAAACAGCGCCTCCTTGCTTGAGAAATAGTAGTAGCAGGCGGCCTTGGTGCAATCGCAGGCCTCGGTCAGCTCGCGCATGGAGGTGCCCGCAAAGCCCCTCTGTGCGAAGAGCCGGGTCGCATGCTGCAGGATCTGCTCTCGCAGCCCGCCTTCGGGCGGCGGAATCAATTCGACCCCGTCTTGGCGTCCAGGGCGGCCGCTCTGTGCATGCGCGCCAGCGCAACCCGCTTGTCGATGCTGGCGCTGATCTTGCGGAAGGTGGCGTTGGCGCGCTGAATTTCGGCTTCGACCACTTCGGTGCTGGTGGCTTCTCCGCCTTGGAACAAGAGCACGCGCTGCTCGTGCATCGCTTCGGCCGCCTGGAATTCGATTGCGGCGATATCAGCGGTCGCCTTGGCACGCTGCCACTCTTCCCATGCGCTGCGAACCTCGAGCTCAATGGCCCGCACGAGGGTGTCGCGCTGGGCACGCATGACCACGGTGTTGGCGTCGACCTCGCGCACCTGGGCGCGGGTGTTCAGATAGCCGTCCAGACGCCAGGTGAGGTTCACGCCAACCAGCCAGCTGGTATTCCACTCGGCGGTTGGAGGAAAGAAGCCCTGGTTGGGATTGGCGTGGGTGACCTTGGCGATGCCATCGACGCGCGGATAGAGGCTTGCCGAAATGCCTTTGGAGGCAAATTCGGAGGCTCGAATCGCCTGATCGAGGGCCAGGATCTCGGAGCGGTTGCTCTGCCCGCGTTTGATGAGCGCGTCGAGCTCGCCAAGGCTGAGCATGTCAGCAGGCTCGGCTGTGAGGTCCTCACCAATTTGCAAAGGTCCATCGTACTGCGCTGTCGAGCGGAGATTTTGTTCCGCCAGACGCAGAAAGCTCTGTGCCTGCAAGACCGCCAGCCTGGCCGAAGCCGCAAGGCTTTGCAGACCTAGAGCGTCGGCGCCCGTCACCGTGCCAGCTTCGACGCCGATGCGAGCATCTTCCTCGCGCGCCTGGGAACTGGCCAGCGATGCTTCGGCAATGGCGAGCTGCGCCTCGGCGCGCAGCCAATCGTAGTAGGCAATACGCGCATTGGTCTCGACGGTGCTGACCTCGGCCTCTTTGCGCAGACGCGCGGCGCTCTCGTCGGCGCGCGCTCCTTTGCGAGCAGGCGATAGCGCCAGGACATAGTCAGAAAAAGGCACACTCAGGGTGGCGTCGACGCTGTAGGTGTTGCGCGGCACGTCGAAGGGCTGGGCTGCAAAGGCTCCGACCGGTTGGCCCTGGGAATCGACGATGCAGTCCGTCCCTGCCCCTGCCGGGCAGGTTCCGACGTGAAGCAGTCCCTCATTGAGGGCACCGACCGAAGCTCCAGCGCCACCGAAGTTGTACTCGATCGCACTATTGCGAGTGGCGGACGCTTGCAGACTGAGGTTGGGTACGTAGCGAGACAAGGTCTGCTGGGTACGGGCAATGCTCGCTTTGACTTCGGCATCGGCGAGCACGAGGTTTGGCGAGGAGGCGTTGGCACTGGCAGCTGCCTGGTCGGCCGTGAAGCCCGAGGTGACCACGGCAAGGCGAGCCCAGACCGCACTTTCGTAGCTGGTCTGGGTATCGGATGGCTCCGCCGGCTGGGCCAGACTTGTGCTTTGCACCGCTACAAGAGCGATGAAAATGGGAAGTAGATTCCTGTAATATCGCATATTTATACTTTACCTACCGTTCGGTAAGCTTGAGGATGAACCCAGACCGGCTTTTTGGCAAGCCCCGATTGTCTGGTTTTGGGCGGGACCTGCGCTTTTGGCTACATCAATAAGAAGAAGTACGAGGACGGCCTAGTAGGCCATGTCCTCGACACTCGGGCAGGTGCACACCAGGTTGCGATCGCCGTAGGCATTGTCGATGCGGGACACCGGTGGCCAGTACTTGTGCTCGAGCAGGTAGGCTGCTGGAAAAGCAGCGCGTTCGCGATCGTAGCCGCGATCCCAGCTCTCATCGGTGATGTCCCGAGACGAGTGCGGGGCAAACTTGAGGGGATTGTTGGAACGGTCCATGCGCCCCTCTTCGATGTCGCGAATCTCCTGTCGGATGCACAAAAGTGCGTCGCAAAAGCGATCGAGCTCGGCTTTGGATTCGCTCTCGGTAGGCTCAATCATCAAGGTGCCTGGCACGGGGAAGGACATCGTCGGCGCGTGATAGCCAAAGTCCATCAGTCGCTTGGCGATGTCGTCGACCTCAATGCCAGCGCTCTTCTTGAAGGGGCGAGTGTCGAGGATGAACTCGTGGGCCACGCGGCCATTCTTGCCGGTGTAGAGCACCTGAAATTCGTGTGACAGGCGCCCGACCATGTAGTTGGCATTGAGGATGGCAACCTGGGTGGCCTTGCGCAGACCCGCTGAACCCATGAGACCGATGTAGACCCATGAGATGGGCAGGATGCTTGGGCTGCCGAAGGGGGCCGCCGAGACCGGGCCGATCGCCTTCTCAGAGTTCTTCTCATTCATCGGATGACCAGGCAGATAGGGCGCCAGCTGTTTGGCGACCGCGATGGGTCCCATGCCCGGCCCGCCGCCACCGTGCGGAATGCAGAAGGTCTTGTGCAGGTTCAAGTGAATGACGTCAGCACCGTAGTCGCCCGGTCGGCACAGCCCCACCTGGGCGTTCATGTTGGCGCCGTCGAGATAGACCTGCCCGCCGTACTCGTGGACGATCTCGCACATCTCGCGGATACCGTCCTCGAACACACCGTGCGTCGACGGATAGGTGATCATGGTGGCGGCGAGATGATCCTTGTGCTCCTCCGCGCGCTTGCGCAGATCGGCGACATCGATATTGCCATGCTCGTCGCACTTGACCGCCACGACCCGAAAGCCGGCCAGAACCGCACTCGCGGGATTGGTGCCGTGCGCGGAGACGGGGATGAGACACACGTTGCGATGCCCCTGCCCGCGATCGCGCTGGTAGGCGCGAATGACCAGGAGCCCGGCGTATTCGCCTTGCGCGCCCGAGTTGGGCTGCAGGGAGACCGCGTGCATGCCCGTGATGTTGGCCAGCCAGGTCTCCAGACCACGCGCAAGCTCCATGTAGCCGGCACACTGTGAGCGCGGGGCAAAAGGATGCATGTTGGCAAACTCTGGCCACGAGACCGGCAGCATCTCCGAGGTGGCGTTGAGCTTCATGGTGCATGAGCCAAGCGCGATCATCGAGGTCGTGAGGGAGAGGTCCTTGGACTGCAGACGATGCAGGTAGCGGAGCATCTCGTGTTCGCTGTGGTAGCGGTTGAAGACCTCGTGCTGCAGGAACTCGCTGGTGCGCTCAAGCTCGCTCGGCAAGCCTTCGGCCGCATCGGCTGCCAGAGAAGCAAGGGTCGGCAGCGCTTTGCCGTTGGCGAAGACCTCGAGGAGGTCGCTCAGCTCGGCGGCTCCGCAACACTCGTCGAGAGAGAGGCCGACACCATCGTCGTAGTGGCGCAGGTTGATGCGCTTTGCCAGACCCGCCACAACCACGCGGTCGACGCTAGCTGCATCCAGGCGCACGCGCAGGGTATCGAACACGGGGCCGGAGTCGACTTCGTAGCCAAGCTTGCGCAGTCCCGCTCGCAGTGCGCAGGTCATCGCGCGCACGCGCCTTGCGATCGCTCGCAGGCCATCGGGCCCGTGATACACGGCGTACATGCTGGCCATGATGGCCAACAAAACCTGGGCCGTGCAGATGTTGCTGCTGGCCTTGTCGCGACGAATGTGTTGTTCGCGCGTCTGCAGGGCCAGGCGATATGCCGTGCGACCGCGCGCATCTTTCGAGACGCCGATGATGCGGCCCGGCACGTGCTTCTTGTTGCTCTCGAGTGTGCTCAGGTACGCGGCATGCGGGCCACCATAGCCAAGGGGCACGCCAAAGCGCTGCGTGGAACCGATGGCGACATCGGCACCCATTTCACCTGGTGACTTGATGAGCGTTAGCGCCAGCAGGTCAGCGGCGACCACCACCATGGCTTCCGCACTATGGGCGCGCGCGCACAGCGCGCTGTGATCGACGATGCGACCATCGGAGCCGGGATACTGAAGCAGAGCGCCAAAGACCTGCTCGTCGAACTCCATTGCGTCCGCGGCGCACACCACGACCTCGACGCCAATGGGTTCCGCGCGGGTGTGCAAGAGGGCAAGGGTTTGCGGGTGGCAATTGCCATCAGCGAGGAAGCGCGTGCGCTTCTTACGCGAGGCCAGGAAACACAGCATCATCGCTTCGGCTGCCGCGGTGGCTTCGTCGAGGAGCGAGGAGTTGGCGAGCGGCAAGCCGGTGAGATCGGCGACCATGCTTTGGAAGTTGATGAGGGCCTCAAGGCGCCCTTGCGCGATCTCCGCCTGGTAGGGCGTGTACTGGGTGTACCAACCCGGATTCTCCAGAATATTTCTCTGAATGACGGGCGGCGTTACGCAGCCGTAGTACCCCTGGCCGATGAGCGAGCGGAAGACCTGGTTGTTCTGCGCCATCTCACGCAGCTCCATGAGCAGCTCGCGCTCGCCTCGCTCCGGGCCGACACTGAGCTGCCCTTGGAATCGAATGTGATTGGGGACGGTCTGGTCGGCAAGTTCATTGAGACTGCCCAGCGAGAGGCTCGCCAACATCTGGGCAAGCTCGGCCTCGCTAGAGCCAATGTGCCTGCGGACGAAGGTATCGGTAGGAGCTAGGAAGTCGGCAAAATCTTTGGAAGCGCTCACGGGGCGTGACAGTACAAGGAATCAACGCCGGCGAAAGCCCGTCGGCGCCAATCTCTTCGAGCACGCAGCTTGGCGGCCCAGCCAATGCCAGGCAGCCGCACGTCCAAGCGGATCTGCTCGCTACTTTTCGGCGTTTACAGCGCTGCTTGCAGGGCGGCGAGATCGGGAGCCGTCTTGCAGGAAGCGAGGGTCAAGCCAAAGGGCGAACGAGAATCGGCCTCGGGAGCAAACTCGGCCCCGGCAAAACCAGCCTCGCTCAGCACCTGCGCCCAAATCGGTTGCAGGCTGGCCCGAGTGGCCTCGGCGTTGGGAGCCCTAAGTCGGCTCAGTACCCGCATTTGCAGGTTGTCGGTGCGGAACTTGAGCTTGCCAGCCATGCTCTTCTCTTGTTGCAGCATGCTCGCGGCACTGACCGCCCGCTTGAGGGCGTCGCGAAGGCTCGCCTTGGCATCGCCTGCTTCGTCGCGGCGACGCTGGTAACGCAGGCCCGCATGACCACCGGTGCTGTCGATGCCGTAGTGGGCCTCGTTGGCGATGAGCATGATGCCCGGTCCATGGGGCACGTGCTGGTAGTCGGCAACGTCGATGAGCAGCTGATCGCTGATCTTCTTGTCGCGAATCCAGGCGTGAAAGATCGGAGTGAAGGCCGCCAGCTCATAGGAACTGTCGGCGGTGATGAAGAGCTTCACGCTCGCTTGCTGAATCTGCATGGTCATCCTAGATCGTCCCCTGCATGCGCTGGTAGCAGGACTGTGCCGCTTCGATGAAGAGCTGAGCCTCTTCGATGCCTTCGCGCGCGCTGGGCAAATCGTCGGCCTCGCTTGGCGGATTCTCGAAACGGTTGAGCAGGTAGTTGGCGAACTTGTCACCCGCAAAGGGGTCGTTGAATCGGCCGGTGTCGAAGAAGTGCCTCCTGAAATCGGCGACCACCAGATCCGCGTCCTCCTTGATGTCAATGTTGAAGACCATGATGAGCGCCTTGGCGGCGGTCAGCATGGACTTGTAGGCGGAGATAGCCGCCGGTCCCGTCTTGCCAGCTTCCAGCTCGAGCTGGGCCTCGAAGAGCCGCCGCTCGGCGTCTTGCAAGCCGAACTCGACGATGGTGACCACCTCACCAGCGCACTCGCCGGTGCCAAGGTCGCCGATCGTGTACTCACGGGCATCGCCCCAGTCAGTGTAGAAGTCGGGCTGATCCTCGTACGAAGGGACCTCGCGCAGATCGTCGAGCTCAGACTTGACGGCTGCGCGACCGACGCGAGTCACAAAGGCATTGAGAGTCTCGCCCTCCTGGCGATTCTTCGACCAATAGTTAACCGTTCTGTCGACGACTTCGGGAATACGCTTGGAAGGGAAGGCGCCGATAGCGAGACCGTAGGCGCCGCCGTTGTTGTTCGACTCACCGCCGAGGACGAGCTGAAAGTGAGCGATGCGTCGGCCGTCGACGATACGCGAGACGCCCAGAAAGCCGAGGTCGGCAACGTGGTGCTGGCTGCAGGAGTTGAAACAACCACTGGCCTTGATGCGCAGGGCACGGGTGTCGGGATCGGTGAAGGGCTTTTCGGCGTAGAGGCGCTCCAGGTGACCGGCGAGCCCGCGCGATGCCGAGATGCCCAGCTTGCAGGTATCGGTACCAGGGCAGGACACGATGTCTGCGATGGTCGAAGCGCCAGGCGAGGCCAAGTTGGCCGCGACCAGCTCCTGATAGAAGGCTGGAAGATCGGCCTCGGAGACGAAGCGCACGACCAGGTTTTGCTCAACCGTCAAGCGCACGGTGTCACCCGTGAACTTGCGAGTGATGTCGGTGAGAGCGCGGGTCTGCTCGGCGGTGATATCACCGAGAGGCAGGCGTACCGTCGCCGTCACATAGTTTTCCTGTGGTTGCCGCCAGATGTTGTCACGGCGCCAGATCTCGAAGCCCTCGGCCCCGGTAGCACCCGCGGCGAGTGGGGCTGCTTTGCGCAGAGGCTTGTCGGTGATGACGTCGAGGTTGCCAAGATAGGTGCTCCAGGCTTCCTCGGGAGGAATGGTCTTGCGCTCTTCGGCAACCACCTTGCGGAACTCCTCGATGCCGAGCTTCTTGACCACGAACTTCAGACGCGCTCGTGCGCGATTCTTGCGCTCGCCGAGGCGCGAGAACACCCGGCAGACCGCCTGCAGTTGCGGGAGAAGCTCTTCTTCCGACACGAAGTCGCTTAGAAGTTGCGCCTGGAAGGGCACCGCGCCCAGACCGCCACCGACGTAGAGCTCGAAGCCGCGTTTCTTGACGCCATCGACCTCCTTGACCACCGCGATGGCACCGGCGTCGTGGAACATGGCCATGCCACAGGGATTGTCCTTGCAGCCGGAAAAGGCAATCTTGAACTTGCGGCCGAAGTCCTGCACGTCCTTGTGGCCTAAGAGAAAGTAGGTTGCCGCGTGGGCGTAGGGCGTGACGTCGAAGGCCGCCTCCCCGCAAGCACCTGCAAACTGACAGGCGGTGATGTTGCGAACCGAGTTGCCGCAGGCTTCACGGGTGGTGATGCCGACGGAGGCAAGGCGTCTCTGCAGATCGGGGGTGTCGTCGATGTGCACGAAGTGCAGCTGGATGTCCTGGCGGGTCGTGACGTGCAGGATCGAGTCGCTGTACTCCTCAGCCAGGTCCGCGAGCATCTCGAGTTGCTCGTTGGTGGCGGCGCCCATGGGCACCTTGATGCGCATCATGCCGGGCGCGTCCCAGACGGTCTCGGGCCCTTTGACCAGATCACCGCAGGGGTAGTTGAGAGCCTGGGTTGCGACGCCGTCATGGCGCTTGCCGTTGTCGTAGCGCTGACCGTAGGCGCCGCGGCGCAAGCGAGACTCGGCGAAGATCTTTGGCTCGAGCTTGCCAGCCTTTATTAGAGTAATATTTGTATCGAAGGCATCAATCTCTTCTTCCATTGCGGCAGAAATCTTGCCCGCAAGTTTTGCCTTCCAGCTGTCGATCTGGCTGTCGTTACTCATAAGCGTATCCCCTCGCGCGTCCCCCAAGGACTCGTTTCGTATGGGCTTATTTTATCGACAGGAGTTTCCGAGGCGCAAGGGCGAGAGCCGACCAGGCTCTCCTAAAATCCAGCCCCTACGGTAGCGTAGCCGCCCAGGTAGGCATCCAGGGCGCCGCCCACGTCGATCTCACTGTCGCCATTTCGATCGCTGAGCGCGCCGTTGCCTTGGTAGTCGTAACCGAGGGCCGTGTAGCGGGCCCCAAGGCGTACCAGGTAGCGGGGCGTGAGCCAGTACTCGACCCCGACGTCGGCGTCGAGGCCAGTGACCTTGGCTGCACCGTATTGATCCAGTTGCTGCATCTCTCCGGTGTCGAGCACCAACAAGAAGTGTGCCTCGGCGTGCACGGCGGCCTCCTTGGTGACGGCCATGCGGAAGCGGGCGCCCGGATCCACCCATGTGTAGTTGGTGTTCGGCACGTCAATCTCCACCGGCGAGGCCGCTTTGTCGATTTCAAAGCGCGTGCGGTTGTAGGCGGCCAGAACCGTCAGACTCGGCTGACTCTCACCTTTGCCAAAGATGTAGCGATAGGCGGCGCCCACCGCGTAGCGCTCGGCCACGGTCGCTACGGGGGTGACCATGCCCGTGTCGCCATCCTGCACGTTGGTCTCGATCTGCAACACCTTGTCGTACATGAAGGTCAAGCCGAGGTTCTCAGATGCCGCAGACTTGCCGCGTTTCTTCTTCTTCATCAGTGGATAAATCGCGCCGTTGATATAGGCACCGGGAACGTTGCCGCTTACGTAGCCTGGCGGGGGATTCTCGAGCCCCTGCGCGTAGACGAACTTCAGGGTGCGCTTGGTGAGGGACACGCCGCCCATGACCATGTACTGGCGGGTTCGGGGGTCTTGCCATTTTTCGCCGGAGTCGCCCTTCGCTTTGCCTTTGCCGTCGTCGTCGTCGTCGTCGTCGTCGTCGTCGTCGTCATCATCGCCTAGACGATCGTCATCATCGTCGTCATCATCTCCTGCACGCTTGTCGTCACCCGAGGAGCGACGGTCGTCGTCGTCATCGTCATCATCGTCATCATCACCGCCCTTGGCATCGTCGTCGTCGTCGTCGCCTAACGCATCGCCATCGCCCTTGCCACCGCCCTTGCCAGCGCCACCATCGTCATCAAAGCCCTCACTTCCAGATCCACCCTCGTCCTCCTGATCTTGATCATCATCAAACCCGCCCTCGCTAGGCGCTGCGGAGCCGTCCAGACCTGGCAGCTCGTCGATGGCGTCGACCAGTCTGCTGCGCAAGCCTCGCTGCATCTTGTCACTGAGCTTTGGTTTGCTGAGCGTCATGGGGATCGTCGCGACGATGGTGCCGTCGCGCCCCGAGCGCAGTCTAACGACGAACTTATACTCGCCGTCCTTTGCCACCAAGGTGCCGTCGAGAATGCCGTCGGCCTCCAGATAGCGGGCCACTTTGACGATACTCTTCGGATTTAGCTTGGGTGCCCGCAGGCGCTTGGCGGCGTTGCGATAGGTCGCATCACTGAGCGACTTGTTCGGTCGAATGAGTCGCGTGAGTGACACACGCAAATCATCCGAGCGTGCGCCCTCGACATTCAAAACGACGATTCGTCGTTGCGCCTGCGCGACCTTTGCGCTTGCCAATAGACACAGCGCTGCGATCACGACACTCAACCATCGGGTCTTGCTCGACATGTAGGCTGATTGTAATGCAAGCGAAGAGCCTGAGCAGATACTGTGCAATTTCAAGAAAGTAGATCGGCGCGCGGATCCCTGACTGGTGCTAGTGCATGGGACACGAGACCTTTGTCCATAGGTGTCGGTGTGTTTGGAAACTACACCATGCCACTCGTGTGGATTCCGCCACGGAGAGGCTGTAGGGTGCCTTCGCCAATGCGCAACCCACGCTTATCAGAGGCGAGGCCCTTCACTCGCAGGCCTTCGCCTTGCGGGCTCGCGCTTGCCTTTAGCGCCTCGCTCAGTGCTTGCTCGTTCGTGGCCATCAGCAAAGTTCCTAGTAACTACCAGGAGGGCGACGACCTTCACTGCACCAAGGGGCTGGCCTTTCCGCTCATCGACATGGCGGGCACGATCTTGAGTGGCGTCCTGGCCATCAACCTCTTGTCGACGGGCGACAACCAGGAGCGAGATGCCAGTCTGACTGGCGCGGGCATCAGCAGCGGAATCCTCGCGCTGGGCATGGCCAGCTCGGCCGTCTACGGCAGCTATCAGGTGAACCGATGTCGACAGGCCGGCGGCGGACAGGGTGCGGCACAGGGGCCCGGAGAGCGCCGTCTGGACGATCGCGTTCCCCCGGGCTCGGAAGGTGGAGCCTGCAAGGAGGATGGTAGCTGCGATGATCTCCTTATGTGCGACGCGCCTATGCAGACCTGCATCCCCGATCCTAGTTTTGACAACGAGAGCGATATCGACGACGGCAGCGGCGACGACGATAGCGACATCGACGACGACAATGCTGCCGCCGAGAGCGAGAGCGAGAACGATAGCGAGAGCGAGAGCGACGAGACCGAGAGCGACGACCCACTCCGTCCTGCCAAAGCCGCCCTGTCTATTCCTGCGAAAGAGGCCTCCTAGATGTATGTAGTAATCGTTGGTGCTGGCGAAGTCGGACGATACCTCGCCGAGATTCTCGTGGAGGAGGGACACGATGTGGCAGTTGTCGAGGCCGACGAGGAAGCCGCGCGTCAACTCGACAGCGAGATGGACTGTCTGGTTGTGCACGGCAGCGGCGTGAATCGCTCGGTACTCATCCAGGCAGGCGTGAAGAAAGCCGACCTCTTCATCGCGGTTACCCAGGTCGACGAGGTCAATCTCGTTGCAGCGATGATCGGCAGTCGACTGTGCGCCGTTCCGCTCACGGTGGCGCGGGTTCGCGAGCTCGAGCACTACCAGGCGGGCGCCCTTCAGGCCGAAGACATGGGACTGAGCCTCCTGGTCGGTCCCGAGAAGAGCGTCGCGGCGCAGGTCGTGAGCTTGTTGTCCTTCGAGGGCGCCGGCGAGATTCGCTATCTGGCCAATGGTCGTCTGGTGCTTCTCGAGTTGCCGCTCAGCTCCGACTCCCCACTGTGCCACGAGACTCTCGCCGAATTGTCGAGCATCTTTCCCGAGCCATCCCTGGTGGCGGCTGTCAGCGGCGAGAGCGGCCTGCGCATTCCTCGGGGCGACGACATCCTCCGGGCCGATGAGCGCGTCGAGATCCTGACCTCTCCCGAGAACATCGACGAGTTTCTCATCCTCTCGGGCAAGCCCTGGCACCACGTGCGTCACGTGCTGATCATCGGTTGTGGATCGATCGGATTTCGCCTGGCCAGAGAGCTCGAGCGCAAGAAGATCTATCCGACGATCATCGAAGCCGATCGTTCCCGTGCCGAGTGGGTGTCTCGCAAGTTGACCAAGTCCATCGTCTTGCACGGAGACGGCACCGATCCTGACTTGCTACGCGAAAACCTCGAAGACGTCGCCGATGCTGTGGTGGTCCTGCTTGAGGACGACGAGAAATCGGTGCTCGTTGGTCTCATGGCCAAGCATCTGGGTGCCAAGAAGGTCGTGGTTCGTTCCGACAAGCTGGCCTACGCGCCCATCGCTCACAAGATGGGCATCGATGCGCTGATCTCACCGAGACGCGCGCTGGCCAACAGTATCTTGCACTTCGTGCGCCGCGGCCAGGTCGCCATCACCCACATGCTCGGTGACCACGAGGGCGAGGTACTGGAGCTCAAAATCCCAAAGGAGCCAGAGAACAGTCGCTTGATCGAGGTGCCTCTCAAAGACCTCGACTTTCCCCTCGACGCCTTGGTGGGCGGTGTGCTCCGTGAAGAAAAGGCCTTCATTCCCACCGGCGAGACCATCTTTGAAGCCGGCGACACGCTGCTGGTGATCACATTGCCAAGCGCCATTACTCAGGTCGAGAAGCTGGTCAGATAATGCGCATTGGCGTCGTCTTGCGGGTCATGAGTCGCCTGCTCAGCTTCTCGGGCATGGCTCTGGTCTTCCCCCTGCTCATTGCCATCCTCTACGGAGAGGACTCGTGGGCGCTGTGGACGGTGCCCATGCTCCTGGCCTCTGCGCTGGCCTACGGCCTCGCCAAGCTGCCCGTCACTCTCGAGTCGCCCAAAGATTCGCTTCGGCGACGAGAAGGTCTCCTGTGCGTCACCCTCGGCTGGGTCGTCCTGGTCTTCTTCACCGCCCTGCCCTATCACATGAGCGGCTACTTCGAGTCCTTTGCCCAGACCGTCTTCGAGTCCATGTCTGGGTACACGACCTGTGGCGCGACCGTCATCAACAACATCGAGGGCCTGCCCCACTCCGTCTTGTTCATGCGCTCGCTCTCGCACTGGATCGGCGGCATGGGCATCATCGTCTTGTCCGTTGCCATCTTGCCCGAGCTTGCGGTGGGCGGCATGCAGCTTTTTACCACCGAATCGAGCGGCATCGATTCCGACAAGCTCGCTCCACGCATCTCTGCCACGGCTCGCCGACTCTGGCTCTTGTATGTCGGCATCACCGCCGCTGAGACCATTCTATTGCTCTTCGGCGACATGAACCTCTTTGATGCCGTCAACCACGCCTTCGCCACCATCGCGACCGGCGGCTTCTCGACCAAGAATGCCAGTGTCGGCGCGTATCACAGCCTGTACATCGAGCTTGTCATCTCCTTCTTCATGTTCATCTCGGCGATGAGCTTCACCATGCAGTATCGAGCATTCGTCCAGCGTGAGCCGATGCGACTCTTGGGATCGCCAGAGGTCCGCCTGTACAGCACGATTCTGGCTGCGACGATCATCCTGGTCACGATCAACACCTACGGCGCCGGCATCTACGATAGCATCTTCACGGCGCTTCGCTACGCGACGTTCGAAGTCACGTCGATCATGACCACCACCGGCTTTGGCATCAACCCCGAGGCCGATTTCGATCTCTGGCCCGACTTTTCGCGATTGCTCTTGGTTGGTGTCATGCTCATTGGTGGCTGCGCAGGCTCTACGGCTGGCGGTTTCAAAGTGGTCCGCCTCTATGTGGTTCTGAAGCACGCGGTCGTGCAGATTCACCGATTGGTTCGCCCCCGCCTGGTCCAAACCCTGCACATCGGTGATCGCGAAGTACCGCGCGACACCACCGAAGCTATCCTCGGCTTCTACATGCTCTATTTCACCATTCTCATGGCTCTCAGCTGTGCCATGACGGCTCTAGGCATGGACCTGGTGAGCGGCACCACGGCATCCATCAGCGCCATGAACTCGATCGGCCCCGGTCTTGGCACCGTGGGCGCAGCTAAGAGCTTTTCTCAGGTATCTGACACAGGCCTCTACCTGCTGAGCGGGGGTATGTTGCTTGGACGTCTCGAAATCTATCCCCTGCTGGTGCTCTTTAGCAGTCACTTCTGGCGACGCGGCTGAGCCATCGGCTGCCTCCATGCAAGCACAGACTGACTAGCGGGCGCGCAGGCGGCGAATACGGGCTCGGATGCTCTTGGCGTCCTTGGCGTCTGGGGCTAGACGCAGATACTCGCGGTACGCTTGCATCGCCTGGCCGTGTGCACCCTGGCGGTGGTACACGCGCCCCAGATCGCGCTGCACAGCCGCATAGCTCGGGTCCAAGCTTGCCGACTCGCGGAACAAACGCAGTGCGGCGGCGTTCTTCCCGCGCTTGAACAACTTGCGCCCTCGCTCGGCCAGCTTGGGCGCACGAGCTTTCGCGGCCCGGGTAGCGGCATCATCCTCGGGCTCGATGAACTCTATCTGTGCCTCGCGTGCCTGGTTTTCAACCCCGGCATCAGCGCTTTCGACCTGTGGGGCCGATTGCCCAACCGAAGCATCGGCCTCTTTACTCTCGGGGGTCTGCGATGCGCGAGGCTCGGCCGTGAGCATTGGGGCCACGGCTTCGGCGGCTGGCGCCGGCCTGCGATCGGCGATGGCAAGGGCGACGATGACGCCAGCCGCTACCGCAATGAACCCGAGCAACACGATCCCTCGCCGCTTGCTAGGGCTCAGGCTGCTGAAGCTGCCAAGCCGCCCAAGGGCCACCGGCTCGGGAGGCAAGTGCCTTTCGGAGAGCACGGGAGAGGACGTTGGACCTTCCCAGCCCGAGGGAGCGCGCGGCGGTGTTGGGGTGGGCTGCGCGGCGGGCCGTTGGATTTGGCGAGCGTCGACACCTGGCAGCGGCACCGCTCGCGACACAGAGACCGGCGGCATGCTGGCAACCTCGACGGCGACGGGTGCTGCAGGAAAGTGATCTTCTGCGATAAATTCTAAGCCGCGCGGTCGGGTTTGCACCTCGGTGTGATCGTCAGTCTCCTCTCCGCTCGGCGCTGGCAAGGGAAAGCCGCGCAGGGCGTCGTCCTTTGCTCCCGGGCTCGGAATCGCTGGAATCGCGCCCGGTATCGCGCCCGGTATCGCACCCGGAATCGCACCCGGAATCGCACCCGGTATCGCGCCCGGAATCGCACCCGAAATCGCACCCGGTATCGCGCTGGCAGGCCT
>JAHEAK010000048.1 GCA_024642805.1 Kofleriaceae bacterium
CGGAAGGGATGCGTCGTCCTCGGCTGCTTGAACGCCGGCATCAACTGGCTTGACGCTGGGCACCACAAGCACTTCATCGGGAGTCTCGACTTTGCCTGGGCCAATGTCGGGGCTGAGTCCTTCGAAGTGTGGCTGCTCGCGCGGGGCTTCGCTCTTGCGCAGCGCGCGCGGTCCTTTGTCGATTTCCGACTCGATGAAGCGTGCGTGCTCGGCCCAGGCATTTGCGTCGCTGGTGTGACGCGGGCGTTTGGCCGCGGCTTGTTCGAAGTGTTCGGCACCCTTTTGCAGGAGGGTGCTGGCAGCCTGAATTTGCGCGGCTCCGCGCCAGTAGAGGACGTCACCTTGCAATCGCTGAGCAAGGATTCGCTGGGCGCTTCGCTCGGCACCGCGGGTAAGCAAGAGGGCTTGCTCGAGTTGTGCTTCGGCGGTGTCCACTTGCTCGGCATCGCCAGTGGTCAACAGGGCCGTGCTCTGTTCGAGGAGGGCCGACAAGAAGGCGTCCTCCATGGCGCTTCGGGATGGAAAGTGCTGATCGCTGCACAAGACATCGCTCGGCACGCGAATGGCCTTGAACTCGGGACCTGCGAGGGTCGTCGTGCCCCATGGCCAGAAGCGACCCTGCTGAGCGGTGATGGTCTTGGTCCCGCAGATCAGGTAATAGTTTTGGCTGTTGAACCAGCCGAGGATGGCGCACACCGCGGTGACGACCAACGCCGCCGAGCCGATGACGATGAAACTCTTTTGGCGTCGTGTCAGGGTCGTTGCGCCGGCGCCCCTTGCTTCAGGCTTGGCAGCGCGGGGTGGATTCTTTTTCCGGGCGGGCCCGTCGGCGCCATTGTTGTTCGGCTGATGGCCAGGCGAGGTGGCCTGGCCTCCTTCGCTCGACCACGCACCGCTCGCTGCCGAGACACGAGGCGCGCCAGGGGCGGCCGCGGCAACAGGGCTCACGGCAGCAACAGGGCTCACGGCGGCCGTTTCCATGGGTGGATTGAGAGAAGTACCTATTGACGGCTGCGCGCTGCTCGGCGGCGCTACGTGCACATCAGCGGCTACCATCGGTGCTGGATCTGTCTGCACCGGTCCGGACTCTCGTCGCTCGCGCAGCGCGGCTACCCGCTTGTCGAGGTCGGCCGGATCTTTCCACTCCGTGTCGACGGCGCCTTCCACGCCGGGAATCGCGGCAGCCGCTTCTCCCCAGCCGTCGTCGTCGTTATCAGGTGGGTCCGAAGCGCTCATTCCTCAACGTAACCGATGAATCCGAGGTTCCGATATTTTTGGGCGATGTCGAGCCCGTAGCCAACCACGAACTTGTTTGGCACCTTGAAACCGAGGTAGTCGATTGGCACTTCGACCTCGCTTCGCTCCGGCTTGTGCAAGAGCGAGCACAACTTCACGCTGGCTGGCTTGCGGGTCTTGAGGTTCTCGAAGAGATAGTGAGCGGTGAGGCCGGTGTCGATGATGTCTTCGACGATGAGGGCGTGCTTGCCTTCGATCGGGTGGCTCAGGTCGGAAGTAATCTGAACGACGCCAGAGCTCTTCATGCCGTCGCCGTAGCTGGCGATGCCCATGAAGTCGAGCGAGAGAGGCAGTTTGATGTGGCGACACAAGTCGGCCATGAAGAGGACCGAGCCTTTGAGCACGCCAATCAGCACTAGGTCTTCGCCCATGCCTTGATACTCCTCGGTGATCTGCGCGCCCAGAGCGGCTATGCGGGCCTGCAACTCCTCTTCGGAGATGAGAGTCTTAAAGGGTGGCGGGAATTTCTCGTTGGCAGACATCGCTTGGCCCTTGATACCAGCTGTGTAGCGGGCTCGCGAGTGCGTGCTCGGGCTGTGTGTGAGCATCGACAAGCCCGTGTCGTTTTGGCCACGCGCTCCCCGGTGTATGTAATAAATACGTATAATAACAGATGTTTACTGTGGCTGCGAGATAGGCACGGGGTTGGCAATAGCCACGTGCATCATGAGCATTCCCTTGTTTTGGCTGCCCTTTCTCGCCGCTCACACCGCGCCGATCTCGCCCGCTCCCCTGCACATAGACGCCGCCCCGCGTTTTGCGCACGCGTTCACCGAGCTTGCCGACGCTGGCTATCAGCTCCGCGATCTCCACACCCACATGAGCGCAAAAGGTGGTGAGGTCGAGCTCGTCCTCGCAAGTGATCACGATGCCCAAGCCCTCTCCCTTCGCTTCGACGAGGGCGCTAAGACTTTCTCTGAGTTTGCTCAGGTGAGGACCACTCTGCCGACCGAGGCACGTATCTACCAGCATCAGGCCGAGCTCTTCGACGAGCTGCGGCTCTCGGCTCCGCAAGCACTTGGCTTCGACTGCGCCGATGTCTACCTCGATTTTGGCTCACGCAGCGTCTCCCTCGCCGAGGGCGCCTTCGAGGTGCAAGTCCGCTCGACCAGGAAACGCCCCGGATCGGCGCTCTCGAGCTGGCTCGGCGAGCTATTGGAGGAAGGCGAGCTGGTCGAGGTCCGCGATGACCGGTATGACGATGGCGCGCAGGTCTCTGCCGAAGTTGCCTTTGTCTTCGATGGCGCCGAAGGTGTGCAGGAGCTGCGTGTGGCTGTCGACGAGGATGGCCACCCAACCGAGCTTCGCCTGGTGCACAGTCCTGGCACGGAGGTTTTCAAGCGCTACCACGACAGCGCCGGCCTGCGCGCAGGCATCGCCAGGCCCATCGAGAGTCTCAGCTTCGTTTTTCCAGAGGAGGGGGCGCCCGACCAGTTCGATGCCGCAGCACTCGAGCTGCGCTTTGCCAAGCGCGGGTCGGCGACGCGGGCACGCAGCATGCGAGTCGACATGAAGGCCTTCGAGGCGCTAGCCATCGACGAATGCGGCTGCTGAAAGCCGCAGACATCTTGGCCTGAAACAGGCGCAGGGCCGCTCCACAGTGCTATCCTCGATCTCTGCATGCTTCGAGAAACCAAGGCCCAGATAGACGCTCTTCTCAGCGGAGTACGCCGCGACATCGATGTCTCTACCAAGAGGCGGATCTACTGCAATCGCAA
The DNA here is from genome assembly GCA_024642805.1 of Kofleriaceae bacterium. Lineage (GTDB taxonomy): Bacteria > Myxococcota_A > Polyangia > Haliangiales > Haliangiaceae > NORP324. The sequence continues at coordinate 3,015 of JAHEAK010000048.1, forward strand.
CATCAAGTTGCAGGGCATCGACATGATCGGCTGGGACATGGACTACACGCTGGCGCTCTACAACCAGGAGCGTCTCGAGCAGCTGTCCATCGAGCTCACCCTCAAAAAGCTCATCGCCAACCACGGCTATCCCGAGGAGATTCTCGAGCTTAGTTTCGACTCCAGCCTGGCCATCCGCGGCCTTGTTGTCGATTGTCCACTCGGCAACGTCTTTAAGATGGATCGTCACGGCCATGTCGGGCGGGTGTTTCACGGCACCAAGGAGCTGGCCAAGGAGGAGCGCGCCAAGCACTACCGCACCGGTCACCGCATTCGCCTGTCCTCGGATCGCTATCGCTGGATCGACACTCTCTTCGGCCTGCCAGATGCCGTCATGTACATGACCATGGTCGATTGGATCGACGGCACCAACAATAGCCCCGACTATCAGAAACTCTTCATCGACATCCGTATGTCCATCGACGAGGCGCATCGCGACGACACCCTCAAGGATGCCATTCGCGCCGACATGCCTGGCTTCATCATCAAGGATCCCAAGCTCGCCGAGATGCTGCACAAGTTTCGCTCCTCGGGCAAAAAGCAGTTCTTGCTGACCAACTCCTACTGGCCCTACACCGAAGCGGTCATGACCTACTTGCTAGGCGGCGAGCGCGCCGCCTATCCCAGCTGGCGCAACTACTTCGACTTCATCATCGTCGGCGGCAAAAAGCCGGTCTTCTTCAACGACCGCTATCCCTTTCACGAAGTAGACACTCACAGCGGCGATGCCAGCGATGTGCCCGCCAAGGAGCTTCGCGGCGGTGTCGTGTATCAGGGCGGTAACATCATCGATTTCGAGGAAATGACCAAGGTGAGCGGCGACCGCGTGCTCTACGTTGGCGACCACATCTACGGCGACATGATCCGCCTCAAGAAGTCACGCGGCTGGCGCACAGCCATGGTGCTGCAGGAACTCGCCGACGAAAACGCGACCAGCGAGACCTATGGCGAGCAGATCAAAGATCTCGAGATGCTCGATCGTCGTCGCCGAAACCTCGAGTCGGAAATCGACTACCAGATGCTCTTACTCAAGCAGATACAGCGCCTCATGGAGACATGTGACGAAGTCCTCAGGCCGCGCCTCGCCGACGCCAAGGAGCAGGCGCGATCGACGCTCGAGTCCTTGCGCAGTCGCAGCAAAATGATGCTCGCCGAAGTCGTGAGTCTCGAGCAGACCATCGATCGCTCCTACAACTCACATTGGGGGGCGATGTTTCGCGAGGGCAACGAAAACAGCCGCTTTGGCCAACAGGTGGCCGACTACGCCGATCTGTATACGACCCGGGCATCGAACTTTCTTTCGTACTCGCCACTTCGATACTTTCGAGCACCGCGCAAGACCATGCCCCACGAGATGTAGGGCAGGAGCTCAGGCGCACACCGATCGAATTTCGAGGATCGAATCGAGCCGCGATGCCCGACGCGATGCCGCGTGTGGGAGGTCGTGGGCGCTGTGTGATGACACACTAGGCGCACGTACCCAAGCGCCTCTATAGGCCTTGATTCCCCAAAGCTTTGCCTTTGAGTGCGCGAAAAAAAGCGCCTATGATTGAGCAATGACGACTCCCAGGGCCAGGCGCCCTTGGTTTCCAAAGTGCGACGGCCAGGGGGCGGCACAGGGGAGCCAAAGATTGCCGCGCGCAAATTCTCAACGAGGCAGCGTAATGCTCGTTGCCATGATTACCATGAGTGGCCTCTTGGCCGTTGCCACGGTGACGATGGTGCAAATCAAGCGCGGCCTCAGTGCCTCGAGTGAGGCTCGCTTTCAATCAGTGGCACTCTTTGCGGCCGAGAGCGGCATCAGTGCGGGCACCGATTTCTTGCGTCTCAACATCGGAGCCGGCAATCAGTACTTTTCTGCGTACGTGAGTGCGAACAATGGCGCCGTGCAGTCCCCGTTGGGCATTCCTGGCAACACCCTGGAGCCTGGCGAGGTCGGTAATCTCTTCACCGGCGACGTACCGATGTCTTATACGGTATCGATCCTCAACAACGTCGGCGACCCTACTTACGAAACGGGTGCCGACAGCGATGGCATCATCATCTTGCGTTCGGTGGGGCGTGGGCCCGGCAACTCGCAGGTGACCCTCGAGGTCGAGCTCGATGGCTCGGAGGGCGAAAACAGCAATCGCCCATGCCCAGGTTATGCCCAGCGTGGCATCGCCGAAGACGGCGCTGGCCGCAACGACTGTCTGAAGAACATCGATGCGACCACGATGAACACATTCAAACCCGGTAGCTAACGAATCCGTAGCTAGCAAGCGAACAAGCAGCGCGTAGGAAAAAGTATGAATCAACGCCTAGGATGGATACTCTTTGTGGGATCGGTTGCCGGGACGGCATTGCTCGTCGGCGGCAAGCATCATACGAAGTTGGTCGTGGCCCAGTCGGCGGTCGAGGGCTGCCCGGAGACATCTGCTCCCACGCTGCAAAGTGGCGCGACTCTCAAAGGCTTCGCCGCTGCCTCGAATGGCGGCGTGAAGTACGACGATGCCTCTGCGAGCCTTCAGCTGAAGAACAAAGGTAGCAGCTTTAAGTCAGACACCCTCACAGTCAACGGCGCCCCCCAATACACATGTGCCGCCGACTTCGACAAGGACGGTTGGGTCGACTTCGTTGGTGGCACCGGAGACGGCAAGTATCTCGGCTTCTACAAGAACCTTACCAAGGACAACCAAGACGCAGACCTGGTCACATACGCAGGCGCGATTCCCTGGAGCACGTCGACCTACAGCACGGCTCCCAAGTTCGAAAGACGCAATCCGCCCAGCAACTGGTTCTACACCTACGCCTCAACCTGCGATGGCGGTGGCATTGTTGGCTGCGGTGATTTCAACGGCGACGGCAACAGTGACTTCGTCTACATCGTCGAGGACGGCAACAATGGTGGCCGCCCTTGTCGTGCCGACATGTTCCTCGGCAACGGTGCTGGCAGTTTTGGCGCGCCCTACCAACTAACCGACAGGAGCAACGCCGCTGCGCTGGACGACTTCCGTGACATTCGCTGGGATGGCAACGTCGTGCCCGTCGATTACAACCGTGATGGCAAACTCGACTTCCTCTTCGGTGCCGAGGAGAGGAGTGGGACCGACCGCGGCTTTGTGCAGGTCTTCCTCAACGATGGCGGGGCCGGCTACACCGCCACTGCCAGCAAGCCAACCTTCACACCCGGCGCGGTGCTGGTAGGCAACATCGACATTGGTGCCAGTGGCGTCAATGGCGTGGCATACGCGGACGTTACCGGCGACGGCATCAAGGACCTTGGCGTCGTTGGTAAGAACAGCTCCAACATGTTCATTTATCCAGGTCTCTCTGGCGGTGGCGTCGACACCACGGGGTTTAAGGTCGTCAACCCGCTCGCCAGCCCATCGCAGCTCTTAGCCGCCGACTTCACCCTCGATGGTCGCAAGGACATCATTGCGGCCTCGGAGGCTGGCGTGCTGCGCCTCTGGGAAAATAACGGCCTGAGCAATCCCTTTGGTACCCCTTATCGAGACCTGGTCGAGGCATTCTCCGACTTCGACACGGGCCTTGTCTTCGACTACGACAATGATCCTGATCGAACTCCCGACCTCCTGCTTGGGGACGATGCTGGCGGGTACGCGACATTCGCCAATCGTCTATTGGCCGAGCGCGTCGGCTGCGGCAGCGTGGAGTCCGGAATTTTGGATCTGGGCGCTCTCAGTAGTGCCGAGATGGTGGTGACCTCAGGACGCCTCGAGCCCACCATCGAGCTTCCCGTCGGCACGACCGCCACCTTTTTCATGTCCAACGAAGAGCCAGCCAACTGGCAACTCGCCTCGGCCTGTGTTGACGACGCCAATGACTACTGTGTGTCCTTTCCAAGGCCAGCTGGCCGTGACGTGCGCTGGAAGGCCACCCTGTGTACCGATGCCAGCAAGACACAGACTCCTCTTCTCAAAGGAGTTGGCGTGAGCTTTGACTATACCGAGGCGACTGAGCACTACCGAGCTGGCGTCGTCGTCGACGATGGCGTGGCATATGTCGGGGCCTTTCGCCAACCCGGCGATCGCGGGCATATGTATGGCGTCAGTGCGGAACTCGGTGAGACCTACTGGGATTTCGCTGACCAGCTCGATGCCACGCCTGACGCCAATCGCAAGGTCTACACGGCTGACGTAAATGGACGCACTCGTCTGGACTTTAGCGTGTCAAACGCCAACAGCGTGACGCTCAAGGCCGCCCTGGGCGCCTCCTCTACCGCACAAGCACAGCAGATCATCACCTGGCAGCGCAGCGCTCGCTTCGGCCTAAGCGGAACCTCTCGTCTGGGAGCTGTGCAGAACTCCACCCCCGCCATCATTGGTGCACCCACCTTGCCGATCTGGTACCCGCGCGCCGACCAGGCTACGCGAGAGAAGGTCGACACCTTCATTAGCGATCACAAAGATCGCGATAAGTACAAAATCGCCCTCTTTGGTTCCAAGGACGGCGCGATTCACGCCGTGCGTACCTTGCCAACTGACATCGGTGATCCCATCAACGGAACCGAGGCCTGGGCTTTCATTCCGGCCAAGATTGCCAATGATCTGCTGGCTGACATGACCAGCAACAACATCAGGTCCTTTCCTGATGGCTCGCCCACGGTCACCGATGTCATCTTGGCCGATGGCAACGTCCACACGGTGGCCATCATCGGCGGCGGCACAGGTCACAAGAGCGTGACCGCCATCGACATCACCGAGACCATCAACGAGACCACGGGCGTCGTCATCGGGCCCACACCCTTGTGGCACCTGGTTCCCGGCGGCGCATCAGCGGGGCAAGCCCTGTCTAAACCCGTTATCGCTCGGGTGAACGTTGCCGGCACGCCACGCTTCTACGCCATCATGGCCACCGGCGTGGCCTCCGACAATCCGAGCGCGCCCTTCACCAAGGGACGCGACGTGGTCGCCGTCGATGTCGCTACCGGCAACATCGTCTGGCAGTTCCAATCCAAGTGCGCTGTGACCAGCGACCTTGTCATCTTCGAGACCGACGATGAGCTCGAGCCAGATGCGCCCGTGATCGACGGCTTCGTCGACCGCGCCGTGTGGGCCGACTCTTGCGGCTACGTCTACAAGGTCAATCCAGCCCGCAGCGTTGGCACCGGCTACATCACCGGCTACGGCAGCGTTGCAACCGGTCACGTTGATCCTGCGGCACAAGCGGTCAACGCCATCTTCTCAACGACGAGTACCGCCTGCGCTCTCGGCGGCGAGCGTCCCATCGCGGGCACCATTGGCGCACGGGCTGACACATCGGGACGCTTCGCTCTCTTCTTTGGCACTGGCGGCATCGAGAATTTCGATCCGACCCTGAACAACGACTTCTACGCGGTCTATGCCGATACCGGCGAGATTCGCGGTTGCGCAGAAGGCGCGCCGGAGAAGGGCCGCGTACAGGGCACCTGTGACGCCGACACCGGGGCCTGCGAAAAGTTCTATGGCGGCGTGGTTGTCAGTCAATCCGACATCATCGTTACCAGGGCGACGGATCCGCCAGTGGGCACCAGTACCTGCGAGTTCGGTACCTCGACGGTGGCCGGCTTCTCGGTTGCCGAGTTCGATGAGTCCTTCAACGTGACCATCCCTGGTGCTGGCGCGACCGTCTCGTCGCTCTACGGCGATGGTGGTGCTCTGTACTTTGCGACTCTCTCAGGCGACATCGTCAAGATCGGCACGCCCGATGCGCCAACCGCTGGCGATGCGTCGGGGGCCTCGCAGGCCGACTTCGATCCCGAAAATCCCGGCGCTGGCACCAGTGGAGGCATGAGCGTCCTGGGTTGGCGCATGCTTCAGTAGTAGGATCGAACACCCATGAATCAGGACACGCAAATGCACGACGAGCCGCGTCCCCACAGGGGCGAGCGTGGCTTCACGATCATCGAACTGTTGATCGTGATGGGCATCAGCCTCTTTGGACTGGCAGGTCTCATGTCGGTCTACGGCTCGGCATCCTCGGCCAATCAGGGCATGGGCCACAGCGCCGAGGCCATTGACGTATGTGAACAGAGCATGGAGAACTTTCGCTCCATGAGCGTGCCGGGCTTCGAGGCCATCGCTGATTACGGTGCCATCAGTGCCGCTGGATTTGGACCGGTGCCCTATCACCTTGGCGATGCTGTCGGCCGCAATGGCGTCATCTTTGCTCGGCAAGTGTCGGCCATTGAGATCGCAGGCAACTCGGGTCTGGTCCGCATCAAGGTGGATGTGCTGTGGACCGACGATGGCAACGATCCAGCAGCCGCAAATCCTGCTGATGTCCACAGCGTCAGTCTCGAGATGATCCGCAACCGCACGGGGGCTCTTTGAACGCACAACCATCGCTCATGACCGTCGACACCCAACGACGCCGCAATGCTCAAGCTGGCATGACGCTGGTCGAGCTGATGGTGGCGCTCGTCATCTCCTCGATCATCGTTTTCTTCTTGTTTTCGATTCAGACACGCATGACCCGCGCGTATCAGGGCCAAGGAACGGTGTCTGAGATCAATCAAAACCTGCGCGCGGCCAAGCAGATGCTCATCGATGATATTCGCATGGCTGGCTTCGGCCTGGGCAACACCGGCTACGTCTCGGCTTCTCCCGACATCGAGGATCTGCCAGGAGTGGCAACAGCCGCGGGTCTGATGGTCAGCAACGATGCCTTTGGTGATGGCAACGATAGCTTCCGCATCTTCTACACCGATGCCAATCTCAACATCCGCATCGTGCCCTATGACGAGACCCCACCGGGTATTCGCCCAGGTCAGGTCTTTGCCGATACCGTCGATCCGCCTCCGCCCTTTGCCAACAACGAGCCTGCGGTCATCGTCACCAAGAGTGCCTCCTGTCTTATCGCTGTCACGGGCACAAACCCCAACAAAGTCATCTTCAACCCGAGCGGTCGGCCCTACAATGCCGCCCCACAGAACCCGCATTGCCAGGCCGTCTTCGACGCCTTTGGTGCGGGGGAGTCGGCCAGCATCCAGCGTTTTGTGTCGCGCTCCTACCGCATCGATCCAAATCGCCCCACGGAAGGCTACTTGCAGATGTCGCCCTCCGGTGAGGTCGCTGTGAACGACTGGATCGACATGGGCGTCGGCTTCACCAACTTGCAGCTCGCCACCCGTTACTTCGAGTCTGGCGACGGCTTCGATGCCGACGGCGATGGCGATCCAGAGCGCGACTGGTACTCGGGCGACAACCAGGCCAACCCCGATCCCACTGGCGTGCGACCAGCCGATGCCGTCCTTATTCAGGTCAGCCTGAGCATCGAGGGCCGCAGTCCCTATGGAACCCGGGGCGCGGCTGCCAGCACGGTCACACCAGCCTTCATCGACATCACCAATCCCGACAACAATTCTGTGGGTGATTGGGGACAGAGCTGTCCAAGCTCGGCCACCAATCCATGTGGCGTCGACCTGGCCAACACGCCGGATGCTTCGCGACCTGCCCGCTACGTGGGCGAGTACATCTATCGCTACACCTCGTCGACGGTCGATCTGCGCAACATGGGAGTGGGGCAATGAGCGCTCGTCCTTGCCAAGCCAGGATGCGGGCACACGCGAGCCGAAGAGGGCAGTCTGGCTTCACCCTGGTCGAGCTCATGGTGGTCGTGGCTATTCTCGGCATTCTCGGTGGTCTAGCGGCCGCCTTCATTCGCGAGCCTGTGCCCGTCGAGAAGATGGCAAACGATTTGAGCATGCGTATCGGCGACGCCTCACGCGAGGCTCGCTCCGCTGGTCCGATCCGCGAAGACGTTGCCGAGGCGGAAGCCGATAACCAGCGCACTCGCCTCTTCATCGACACCGATGCCAACGGTCAGTACTTCGCCGTCGAGCTGCGCATGGAAGACGGTCCGACGGATACCACCAGTTCCTTCTACGAACTGTCCCGAACCTACCTGGCCAACAATGTCGAGATTGCTGGCTACGATCCGCTCGTGGCTCGAACCACGGCCGGTGGTGCCGTGACCGCTTTGCCAGCTGGCTACGAGCTCAAGTGCACGGCCTCGGGGCGCTGCGGTCCTGTGACCTATTACCTGCAGTCGACCTCAGGCGATTTGATTCAGTATCGAGTGGTCGTCTTGCCGCTCTCCAGTCAGCCCTTGGTCATGCCCGGTTGGTAGCCGTGCTGGGTTGCCAGGATTCGCAACCCAGTTGCTAGAATGGGAGCCATGACGAGGGCTCTCTACGGCTGTGTGGTGACACTGCTCTTGTGCATGAGTTGGCCCGAGACAGCCAGGGCCGAGAGCGACAAGCGAGTGGTCGTGGTCAATGCGCCGCCGCTCTTTGCCGAGGCCGTGCAGCGCGCGCTGGCACCCTGGCCGGTGCAGGTCAGGCTGCGCGAGGTGAAGGTTCCCCTCAGCGAATCGATGCCAGGCGCGCGCAAGAGCGCCAGCGCGATTAGTCAAAGCGAAGCGAGCGATGCCGTGGTCTGGATCAGCAGCAACAGCGATGGCCAGGCGGTATGGATGTACGACGCCGCTGACGATCGCGTGGTCGTACGTGAGTTGCTCGTGCCGCAGCCACTCGACGAGGCGGGAGCCGCCGCCGCCGCGCTCTCCGTGAAATCCCTGCTCTTGCACAGCAGCACGGCGCCCGCCGAAGAGCGCTTTGGCGCTCAGGTCCAGGTGGGAGAGGAGCACCGGGTGGAGCTTGTGGCCGCGACGCCTGCGCGCTGGGGCTTCGTGAGTCTTGCGGGCGTCGAGCAAGGCCTCGCCGATGATCGCTTTGCTCGCCCAAGTCTCGGCCTTGGAGTGGTGTACCGAATCCGTTCGCTCGAGCTTGGTGCGCGAGTGCAGCTCCTTGGCGGGCACGCGCTGCGCGATCCGGCTTTCGCTGGCAATCTCAACCGCTGGGCGCTCGGGCTCGAGGCGCGTTATGCCATCAGCCTTGGTGACAACCAGCTGGGCATCTCGGCCGGGCCTCTCTTGGCGCAAGATCGACTGCAGGGCACCTTGCTTGGCTCGGGCCAGAAGGTCGACCAGCTGCGTGTCAATCCGAGCCTCGGCCTGGGTGCGGAACTGTGTCGGGATGTAGGCCCCATGCGTCTGGGTCTTGGCCTCCGTTCGACCTACATGTTGCGCAGCCAACGCTATCTGGTTGGTGGACAGCCGGTTCTAGATCTCTCCGAAGTGGATATAATACTGAATGCTTCGGCGCTCTTCTGGCTGCAGTGAAGATGGCGACTTTTCTGCATCCTTTTTGACCCTCTCGCGCACTGAGTTGGTGGCATGAAATTTCCGAAAATCCTGCAATTGCTAATGCTAGGCGCTCTCACCGCCTGCGGATCGAGCGATGTCGAGCTCGGCGATGATGGCGGTGTTGGCAGTGTCGTCGACGCAGATCCCTCGGCGGTCGATGCGGATCCCAATGCACCCGACGCCATGCCCTCCACCTGTTTCGCGGACGGGGCTGCCTGCAACAACTGCATCGATGACGACGAGGATGGTTTCATCGATGGTGCAGATCCTGAGTGCACCGGCTATCAGGATGACGACGAGAGCAGCTTCGAGACTGGCATTCCTGGCGACAACGTCGATGCCATCATCCAAGACTGCTTCTTCGACGGCAACAGCGGTGGCGGCAACGATGGTTGTGCGCAGCACGTCTGTTGTTTGCTCGAGCCCTTCGTCGATTGTTGCGAAGGCAATCAGACCCCGCAAAACGATGGCTGCATTGACTTCACCGGGCCGAAATACGATCCGGCAGAGTGTGTTTCGACGCAGGCGTGTACCGATAACTGCGCGCCTCTGACCCCACCGGGCTGTGACTGCTTTGGTTGTTGTACCGTGTGCAACGGGACCGACTGCGCTGACGTTCTGACCAACCCGGCCATCTACGAAGAGCCCAATTGCTCCGCCAACGCCAATCCCGCCCAGGGCGAGTGTTGCGAGTCCGAGCATCTCGAAGGTTGCTATTCGTGCACCAAGTCTGCCGAGTGTGGCGGCGGCACCTGTGACGCGTCTCCGACTGACTGCATCCTGTGTCCAGGTCAGAGCGTGGATGACCTGCCAGCCTCCTGCAACGGCGATCAGACCTGCCCGAACTCACAGACCGCGTGCCAGCAGACCTCTGACTGTGGCCAGGATCAGTATTGTTCTAATGGCTGTTGCGTGAGCTCCATCATCATCAACTAGCATGCTGCCTGTCGCACATAGCTCCGTTGGCCCAGGCGATGACCTGGCGTTGGCGGAGCGCTGCATCGCAAAGGATCGCAGCGCGCAGCTCGAGCTCTTTCAAGAGCATAGGGCCCGCGTGCACGCCATCTTGTACCGAATCCTTGGCAGCAATCGCGACATCGAGGATCTGGTGCAGGAGTGCTTTCTGGAGGTGTTTCGCTCGCTTCCAAACTTCCGAGGCGAGGCCAAGCTCGGCACCTGGATTTCGTGCATCTGCTCACGGGTGGCCTTTGCCTATATCTCGCGGCGCAAGCCAGCCCACCTAGACATCGATGCCGCCAGCAGCCTGGCAAGCGATGAGCAGGGCAGTGATGAGGTTGCCTCTGCCCGCGAAGCCGCGCGCCGCCTCTATCTCGTGCTCGACAAACTCGATGGCCACCAGCGCATCGCCTTTGCCCTGCACGTCATCGATGGCCGGAGCATGAAAGAAGTTGCGACGCTTACCCGAGCCAGTGTCGTCGCCACCAAGAGTCGAGTGTGGCGCGCGCGCCGCGAAGTGGAGAGGCATGCCAGGCGCGACCCGCTCTTGGCTGGCTATCTGCAAGCCCAGGAAACGCAAGTATGAGTGCTTTTAGGACCCCACCTCCCGTTGAAGAGCTTGGCGACATCGCCTGGAAGCGCATCGAACTTGGGCTCATGAACAAGCTCGATGGCGCGTCGATCACAACGACGAAGTCGCGCAACAAGACGCCCTGGCTCGTTGGTGGCTTGGTCACGGCGGTGGCTGCCGCGGGCCTGTTTTACATGGTCACGCGCTCGGATTCGCAGCCCGAGGCCACCGAGCTGGCGCAGGTGCAAATCTCGGATGTCGCCACCCAGGAATCGCGCACGCAGATGCGCTTGTTGGGGGCCGAGGTCGACGTCGGAGCCCACTCGGCGATTTCCGTGGAACAGGGCGATCAGCGCCTGCGCATCGACCTGCACGAGGGCGAGGTGCGCCTGCAGGTGGCCAAGCGAGGCAAGATGCGTGAGCCGGTGGCCGTGGTCGCGGGCGATGTGCGCGTGGAAGTCATGGGCACTCAGTTTGCCGTGTATCGACATGAAGAGGCCGTCAAGGTCGAGGTCTTCGAAGGTGTAGTTCGTGTGACCTCCCACGGCGAGCTCAGCATGGTGCGGGCCGGCGAGAGCTGGCCATCCTCGTCGGCAGGTGCGGATGTCGCCATGGACACAGTCCGAAGTGCCAAGCAGTTTCGACAGCACAAGACTCGCCGCCAGGCCAAGATCGATGTCCAGCAAGCGCGTGGGAGCGAAGCAAAAGTCGATCACGAGTCGCCCGCCGAGCTCTTTGCGCGGGCGCAGGCCCTCGAGGTCGCAGATGCCGATACGGCCATCGAGCTGTACGAGCAGGCCGCCAGGGGTGACACCGCCTGGTCGGCCAATGCGCTCTTTGCGCAAGCAAGGCTCGAGCTCTCTCGCGGTCACAAACAGGTCGCAACACAGCTGTTACAATCCTATGCACACAAGTACCCGGCCGGTGCCAACATCGCCGACGTGCAATCGCTGTTGAAAGAGTAGTGCATGACGAAGAACTTCACCTTGCTCCTGCCGATCGCCATCTCGCTCGGCTTGCTAGCCGGCTGCAGTGGCAGCGATGCCGATTCGCTCGGCATTGGTGCGCAGTGCACCTCTAGCGATGAGTGCAATGGCAGTGATGGGCAGAGCTGCTTGACCAACTTCAAAGGCGGTTACTGTGGTCTGGACGACTGTGCCCTCGACGCTGACTGCCCCGAGAACTCCGCGTGCGTCACCCACAGCGACAACGCCAACTATTGTTTCCGCATTTGCACCGACAAGGCCCAGTGCAACGAGAATCGCGATCCAGCGAACGAGGCCAATTGCTCCGCCAGCATCGTCTTTGTCGAGAGCCAAGAGGCGGGCGTCAAGGCCTGCGTTCCGCCTAGCGGCTAGCAGCTGGCGTCGAAGCGCTAGCGTCGCGAGCGACGCAGGCGCGCCCAGTAGTGGCTGACTTCTTCGATCTGCAGGGCAAAGCAGGCGGCCGTGTAGACGAAGATGCCAGCCATCATCGGCAGGA
>JAHEAK010000571.1:0-2039 GCA_024642805.1 Kofleriaceae bacterium
CAGGCTCCATGCCGAAGAGACGCACCATCTCGCCAACCGCCATGTGCAGGGCGCGATCATCGATGGAGGGCAAGGGGATCAGGTTGTCACCAAGGCTGCTAGGCGGGTTGATGGCCGCCAGTTGTTGGTAGCAAAGGCAGAAGAGCTCACCGACCACACTGCCGAGCGACTCATTGGCCAAGAGGGTCATGCGCAGCTCGTTGCTTAAGGTCTGCTGCAGGAGGGTGGCGGGCGTGATGGCGCGAGCGGACTGAGCCATCTTGCGATCCTGCTCTTCGGAGTAACCGAGCATCTCCATCGTGGTCAGTACCCTGGCGGCGCGAGACGGTTCGCCAGCTTGCATGTAGTAGCCGGCCAGCACGCGATAGGCGGGACCATGGCGCAGGTCACCCTCGATCACACGGCGCACCTCATCAATGGCCTTGTGCAGATCGGTCTCCGCGTAGATTTCGGCCAGCGACAGGCGATCGGCGGCCCCTTCTGGATCGACCTCTAGAATGCCTCGATAGGCCTCGATGGCGGCTTCACGGTCGCCACCTTTGAGGAGGATGCGCGCCAGGCCACGCTGCAGCGGGATGGCCGAGCGTTTGTCGCCCTGGCCCATGGCGGCATGCGCCGAGTTGATGAGTCGCGTCTCCGCAGCACGTTGATCGCCGGCGCGCATCGAGCGCAGCGCCAGCGCCAGAGCAGGAGGCGCGTAGCCCGGATCGTATTCGGCGGCACGGCGGTACTGCGAGATCGCCCCGCGAAGCTCACCGCCGCGCTCGAGAATGCGACCAAGGTAATAGTAGTAGCGAGCCAAGCGCTGCGCAGAGAGGTTGGCGCCAGGAACAGCGCTGAGCTCGATGACGCGTTCGATCGCCTGGCGTGCCTGGTCGAAGCGCTCGAGGCAATACAGCTCCTGCGCCAGGAGATAGTGCACTTCGGGATTGTTCGGATCGACGGTCAGAACCCGACGCAAGGTCTGCGCAGCCAGCTCGGCGTCCATCTGTCCATCCGAGTAGATCTCTGCCTGGCGAATCATGGCCCGGGCCTGGAGCGCGGCATCCGGTCCGCGCATCAAGAACTCCTCGAGAGCCTTGATGGCCGCCGACCAGTTGCGCATGCCGGCTTGCAAGTCCACCAGGGCCTCCACGATGGAATAGTCCACGGGGCAACGCACGATGGCATCGTTTAGGAGTTTCTCTGATGCACTCAGATTGCCGGCTCGAAGCATGATGTGTGCTTGGCCAACCATGACCCGAGCCATCAGCTCGTTGGATTGTGCCCGCTTGCGGTAAATCTTTTCGAGCTCGCGGAAGGTGCCAGGAAAGTCGTAGACCCGTGGCGAGACGGCAGCCAGCTGGGTGAGCGAATCGAGTGCGGCGGTGTTCTCTGGTTGAATCTCGAGAGCGATGACGATGCTCTCCGCCGCTCCCACCGGATCTCCGGTGTGACTGGCGACCACGCCGCGCTTTCGGTAAAACTCTGAGCGACGCATCGGGTCGCCATCGCGCATGGCCTTGGGTGCGAGCGCCTGTGCCAGGGGCGAGGCACGCTCCCACTGTTCGGCTTCGAAGTAGTGCTCGAAGAGGGCTCGGTTGGCAGGCAGACACTCGGGATCGACGGCCAGTGCACACTCGTAGTAATGCATGGCGCGATCGTTTTGGTGCAGCTCCTCGCCGTAGATACGCCCGATCTGGGCGAACACACCAGCGCGCTCCTTGTCGTCTTGCCAGAGCTTGACCTCGAGCTCGAGGGTCTGAATGACTCGCGGCCAGTCGGCACGGCGCAGGTAGAGGTCGCGCAGACCGTGGACCGCAGGCAGGCAAGCTGGCGAGGTCTTGATGGCCGCGTCGTAGTAGCGAATCGCGTCTTCTTCGTTGTTGAACTTGGCCTCGGTGACCGAGCCGCACTTGAAGTAGAGCAGCGCTTTGACGTTGCGATCCTTGGTCACCTTGACCAGACGCCTCGTCACCTCGACGAACTCGGTCCAGCGCTCGGTGGACTCGAAGATTCGAGCCAGGGCGTCGAGGGCGCGGCGATTTTGCGGAGCCAGC
>JAHEAK010000571.1:2049-4014 GCA_024642805.1 Kofleriaceae bacterium
GATCGCGCGATTTTCGTCGCGCAGACCTTCTTCGGAGATCTTGGCCAGGCGCTGCAAGAGGGCCGTGTCGGTTTCACCCGCCGCGCTCACTCGCTCCAGTTGCGCCTCGAGGATGGCGATGAGCTCGCCCCAATTCTGATTCTCGGAGTAGAACTCCTCGAGGGTCTCGTTGGCTTTGGCATCACCAGGGCTGAGAGCCGCTAGCAACTTGAAGAGTCGAGCGGTCTCGGCACCGTCACTGTACTTGCTGCGGGCAATCTCGGCGGCCTTGCGAAGAGAGTCGACCTTGAGTTCGAGAGCCTCGGCCAGTTCGGAGCGCTTCTCGTAGGCGGCGATCAAACCGGCCCAATCACCACGCGATGAGAAGATCTCTGAGAGTGCCTGCATGGCACCATCATCGCTTGGATCGACTTCAATGACGCGCAGGAAGGAGGCCGCCGCCAGGTTTGGCTCCTTCATGAACTGCCGTTGCACCTGACCGCGCCGGGCGTACAAGTCGCCGAGTCGGTAGGCGCGTGTCTCGCCTTTCTCGACGCGGGCAATGACATCGTCGTAGAGAGACATGACATCCGACCAGCGCTCGCTGCCGTAGCAGAGCTTCTCCATGGCCGTGAAGATCTCGCGATTGCTTGGGTCGGCTGCCAGAGCGGCCAGGTACGCGCTTACCGCGCCATCCATGTTGCCCGTGCGTTCGCGCAGCATGGCAATCTCTGACAAGAGCGCGCTGTCGCCGGTGGCCTCGTGTTTGGCCTCTTTGATCCGCAGCAAGTCCTCGTCGCGGCCAAGCTTGGCGTAGAGCTTCTCCAGCCCGTCGAGTGCCGACTGATTGCGCCCGTCGATGCGCAGTACCGATTCGAAAGCGCTGGCTGCCTCGCCCTCGCGTCCCAACTCATCGCGGCGCACCTCGGCTAGGCGTCCAAAGAGTGCCACGCGCACGTTGGCTGTCGTGGCATCGGTGGTCATGGTCTTGAGCTCGGCCTCGATGGCCTGTGCTAGCTCCTTCCACTTCTTGCCCTGCTCGAGCAGACGACGCAGCGCCGTCTGGCTCTTGCGATTGGCGGGCTCGAACTCGAGGGCCAGATTGTAGGCATCGACCGCCTTTTGCGGGTCTTGTAGCGAGTTCTCAGAGATCTCCGCAATTTCGATGGCGGCGGCAGCCTTGGCGCTCTTGTTGGCGAGCAGGGCAATATGTCGCTTGCGAACCTCGACGAAAGCCGACCAGTTCTTCAGCTTCTTGTAGGCTTCACAGAGGATGGCAACGTTGGCAGCGGTCTCGCGAGCGTTGGCGTAGGCCTCGGCCACCAACTCAAATTGCCCACCCTGCTTGGCGATGTCGAGCAGGCTCTTGAGCGCTGTCGAGTTATTGGCGTCGATCTTGAGAGCTTCTTGCAGCGCGGAGATGGCCACGCTCACCGGCTCGCCAGCGGCTTCGGAGACCCGAGCCACATCGAGATGCAGAGCCAGTCGGCGACCTTTCTCCTCGACGAGATCGAGCTCGACGCGGAACATCGCCAGCTGTTTTTTGTGATCGCTTGCCAGGCCGTAGAGCTCCTGGCAGTGGCGCAGGATGTCGAGATCCGCACCGCTGAGGGCGCGCGCGCGCTCGTAGGCGATGAGGGCGGATGCCGGATCTTTGCGCTCGCTTTGCTCGATGCGGCCAATCTCGGCGAGCACCGCTGCCGCAGTACCATCGGCAGGCATGACGCTGACCGCTTGTTGGCGAAGCTCCACCGAGCTTTGCCATTCGCGCTGGCTGTCGTGCAGCTCGGCAAGGGACAAGAGCAGGCTGGCGTCCTTTGGGCGAAGTTCACTGGCTTTGGCGAAAGCGGCCAGGGCCCCTGCAACGTCCTTCTGCGCCCTGCATAAGTTGCCAAGTTCAGAATAACTCTCAAATCGCATGTCTGCGCTGGCGGAGATTTCCGCGATGCGAGCCAGGCTCATCATCAGACCTTCGGGGTTGGCGCC
>JAHEAK010000572.1 GCA_024642805.1 Kofleriaceae bacterium
CAAGGGCCGTTCACGAGCGTGGCGCCGTGCGCACAAGGATCGCCAAAATCTTCGCGCGCGCACGCCGCATGAACGGATACTTCGAGCTCTACAAGGTTCCGCCGGAAGAGTTCTCCTGGCTGGATGCCGCGGAGAAAGAGGACCTCTTCGAGGCCGAATCCATCTCTGGATTTCCAACGTTCCTCGGGGCCGCGCGCAAGGCCGGTGTGTCGGTCTATGCCTCGCCCTGGCAACTGCCCGAAGCTGAGCGCTGGCAGCACGCCTTCGACCATCTTCGCAATCACGCGCCGGATCTGAGCTTTCTCTACACCCCCGTGCTCGATGGACTCTTGCATCGAGATGGGCCGGATTCTACGAGTGCAGAAGTCGCCGCGCAGAAGATCGCAGGGCGTATCGACATGGCGCAGCGCCTGCTCGCCCGCTCGGGAAAGCAAAGGGTGCGGGTCCTGGTCGTCGGTGATCACGGCATGGCCGCCGTCAAGCGAATCGTCGACCCGCGCACGCTTGGCCTGCACCAGCTGTCCATTCGCAAGTTCGTCGACAGCACCATGATGCGCTTGTGGGGGCCAGACCGGGAGCTGCAAGCGGCCCACCGTCGTTTTGACGATGCAGAGCTGGGAGGGCATTGGATCGCCGGCCAAGATCGAGAAGAGCGGGGCATTCCAGCACGCCACGACAGCTGTGGCCAGGCGATCTACGTATTGCCGGAAGGCAGTCTCTTTGCTCCCAGCTATCTGGGGGGCGCTGTCAGCGGCATGCATGGATACGACCTGTCCGCTCGCTCCTCGCAGTCGGCAGTCCTTTCCAATAGCTCGTCGGTGGTAGGGCTTCAAGCGACGACGGATGTCGCCGATTGGGTTCTCGAGAGCGTGGGCGTTCATCAGGAGCGCAGTGTGAGGAGCGCGGCATGAGAGTGGTTTGGATCAACAGAAAAGCGGCCGTGGAGGGTGGTTGTGAGCGAGCACTCGCCGCCACCGTCGAGCTCTTGCATCGAGACTTCGAGCTCGAGTCCATTCTGCTCTACGAGCTGGGAAGCAAGGTCGATCGAGACTTCACCAAGCTCTTCAGCGCGGCATTCCCGGTTGCCTCTCTCGAGGCCCAACTCGCGCGCCTGTCACCCGATACCGTATTCATTCATCGCGCCCGCACATCGTGGCTCGAAACACTGGCCTCGCTCTCGCACTTCCATCGGGTGGCCTTCGTGCACGATCACGACATGCTGTGTCTCCGCAGGCACAAACTCACACTGCGTGGCACCCGCCCGTGCAACAAGACTGCGGGCTTGTCATGCGCGCTGCGCTGTGGCCCTGTTCAGCGCGGACCGGTGTCGTTGGAGTTGCGCTCGCCGATGGCTCTCCAGAGGGGGCATAAGGCGCTCAACAAGCTGGATGCCGTCATTGCTCCTTCCAGGTACATGCTCAACCTTCTCGAGGAAGTCGGTATCGACGAGCATCGTTTGCACCGGCTTGCACCCTACACGCAACTTCCGAATGCTCGCGATGGTCGTCGAGTAAATCCTAGACGTGTGCTCTATGTGGGGGCTCTCACCCGCGGCAAAGGGGTGGGCCAGCTCTTGGATGCCTTGGCGCTGCTCGATTCGGATATCGAGATCGAACTCTTGGGCGACGGGCCACAGCGAGAACAATTCGAGGCGCAGGCAGAGAGCCTGGGATTGTCTCCGCAGGTTCATTTCCACGGCAGGGTCGATCAGGCGGAGGTTTTTGACCGCCTGGAAGAGGCTGCGCTACTCGTGTTGCCCAGCATCGCCCCGGAGACCTTTGCGCTGGTTGGCGCCGAGGCCCTCGCGGCAGAGGTACCCGTTGTGGGGACCCGCGCGGGCGGCACCATCGACTGGCTGTGCGACGGAATGACCGGTGCGATGGTCATGCCAGGCGATGTGCCTGCGCTGGCGCGTGCGATGGCATCGACCTTGGACAATCCCCTGCGAAGCTTGCACCGAGCTCGTCGAGGCCGCCAGCGCGTGCTCGAGCTCATCAATGCCGAGGCGCAAAGTCGTCAACTCGCTCGTGTTCTCAAGCTCAGTGCCGTCGCAAAACGAGAGGTGGCGTGAACATGAGATGGACGGTCATGAATGAACCTGCTGTGGAAAGGCAGTTGAGCGAGGCTGCCGCCCAGCTCACCGATGCGATTTCCGAAGCGTTACCAGCAACGAGGTTGCGGGTGGCCGCCATCATTGGCGGCTATGGGCGAGGCGAGGGCGGCGTCGAGGAGAGCGATGCTGGCTTCAAGCCTCATAACAATCTCGATGTTCTGGTGGTGAGCACAGGTCGTGAGTGTCTCGATGATTCTCTGCAGGCCTCGCTGCGCACGGCCATGGATGGAGTTGCCGCTCGCTGCGGCATTCCCGTTGATCTCGGTTGCGTCACCGAGCATCAGCTCCACAGCTCGCGTCCCCGCATCATGTGGTACGACGTGCGCAAGGGGCATCGAGTGCTGTGCGGCGACCCGAGCTTCTTGTCGAAGCTGGATCGATATCGCCACGACAACATTCCGGTGGATGACGTCATTGATTTGGTGACCAACCGGGGCGCCCTTGCCGTCATCGCCAAGGAACTCATGCTCGCAGAAGGGCCCAGTCCATGGGCTGTTCGGCAGGCGCTCAAGGGCACGATGAAAGCCATCGTCGGCTACGGGGACGCCATGCTCTGGCAGCGCGGCCTGTATCACGCCAGCTATCAAGAAAAGGCATGCCGCATGGCCGGGGAAAGTAGTCTCGACGAAGGACTGCGCACGCTTTACGCCGAGGCCATCGCCTTTCGCTTTCAGCCCGACTACCGCCGCTACCAGGGGCGCGAACAAAGGTGGGTTCTGGCTGCCATCGAGCACCTGGAACGCAGCCATCAAACATTTGCTCTCTCGCTCTTTGGCGAGCTTGGAGCGTGGCCAAACTACGCAGAGAGTCTCCTGCGCCTGTGTCTCAAAGAGCGCGGCGTCAGAGGCTGGATCTCGCATCTTCGCGCCGAGTCCAGGAACTACTGGGTCCTCGGTGTTCCGCCCAAGCGTGCCGAGACCTGGCTAGAGCGCGCATCGCTCGAGCGACACCGTCTGGCGGCGGCTCTGCCTTCGGCCCTCTTCCAAGCTAGCAGCCAGGAGCGGCGCGAGTTCATCCGAAATTGGGCCAGCGAGTGTGACGCGAACTTTCCGACCAGGCTTGGCAAGGAATTGAACTTGGACAGCAAGCGATGATCTGCCTTACTGGTGACATACACCATCAAGGGCTCGCCACCGGCAATCAGCTTGCCAGTGATCAGAGCGAGGTCGCGCTCGCCGTGCAAGCGATGGAGATGGCCCTCGGCGAAGGCATCCGCTTGACCTATTTTTTAACGGGCAAGCTCGTGAGTGACGATGCAGACCTTTGCAAGCTCTTCGCAAGGGAGTCGGCGGTCGAGCTTGGCGGCCACAACTATTGGTGCTTCGAGCCGCAATTGCTACATCGAGTTTGGAACAAACTCACCGGCGACTACGGTGGCCCACGGTGCTGGCAGCGCTACGACACGGAACAGACGATCCGCGCGATTGGCGAGCTGCTGGGACGAGAGGTTCGCTCCTGGCGAAACCACATGTACATGCACGGGCCACACATCGACCAGGTACTGAAAGAGGCAGGCGTCGAGATTTGCTCCGATGGCGTCGAACGGGCCTGTCTGGCGCCACGTTTGCATTCCTCGGGGC
The DNA here is from genome assembly GCA_024642805.1 of Kofleriaceae bacterium. Taxonomy (GTDB): domain Bacteria; phylum Myxococcota_A; class Polyangia; order Haliangiales; family Haliangiaceae; genus NORP324. The sequence goes on from JAHEAK010000572.1 coordinate 3,694, forward strand.
TCTATCACATGCCGATCAATGTGATTCCCGATCACGAACATCTCTATCACGCTGAGCGCACCCCGGACTGGGTGGCAAGATGGACCAGGCGCTATGCCTGGAGCGACGACTTTGGCTCGGAGTCCTACTACGTGGACCAGTGGGCGGAGCTCGTGATTCGCGGTGTCGAGGAAAACGAAGCTCGAGGGGCCCATTCGATGATCATCATCCATCCGATAACCATGTACCTGTGTGACGGATTTGGCGCGTATCGGCGCATCTTGCGCTCCCTAACTCGCTATCAAAGCGTCACCGTGTCGGAGCTGCTCGACCTCAGCAG
>JAHEAK010000573.1 GCA_024642805.1 Kofleriaceae bacterium
CGAGGGCCGCCTTCCGGGCCATGATCGAAGAGCGAGTGGCAAGCTTCGCCAAGGACGTCTCTGGCTCAACGGGGCAGAGCGCGGATCCGATGCTGCGCTACCTCTTCCATGGCAGCCCGGACCTGAGCGATCTCGCGGTCTACATTCGACACAACTGGTTCATCTCGCGCAGCTTCTTTAGTCTCTTGCACGATCTTGCGCCGCGGGTGGACGTCGAGGATCGCGGCAGCCTGTACGACAATCTCGCCGAGGAAGCGGGGGCCAAGCCAGACAGCCAGGTCCCGCACCAGGTTCTGCTGCGCCGCTTGGTCGATCACCTGGGCATCGACGCCGAGGATTCGAGCAACTGTACCGAGGCCTACGCGCTGATGAATTTTCGCTACGGCTCGGTTCGTCACCCTGGCATCGAGTGGGGCCTGGCGATGCTGTGGAGTATCGAAGGCGTTACCTCCAACAAGCACAAAGAGATTCATCGACTCTTGAATGAGTTTGCTCAGCCGACCGGCGTTCGCGAGTTTCATCGTATTCACATCGAGGCGGATGAGGAGCACTCGCGTGGACTTCTCGAACTCATCGAGCAGTACATCGTCAGCGCCGAGCAGCAAGCAAACTTCATTGCGTCGCTTCGCCACCACCAGAGTCTTCGCCGCAACTATGCCATCAAGATGTGGGAAGAGATCTTGGCGCTTGGCCACGTGCCATCGGCCATGCGCGATACCTCGCCTCGCTTTCCCTTGCGTGCTCAAGTCGTCGCCGCCGGCAGCGACACAAGAGCTGCCCAGCCCAACCTGCACTTGAGCCGAAGCGGGAGCTTTCTCGCCAGCCCATTGCCACTGCCCATCGGCACGGTCATCGATGTGCGCTTTGCTCTTGCCGAGCTCGGTGAGGCCTCGTGTCGCGCGACGGTGCGCTGGGTGCGCGGGCCCGCTTCGGGCCAGGTCGCGGGTATGGGCGTCGACTTCGACAAGATCAGCCCAGAGCACGAGGCGGCCTTGCAAGGCCATGCACCGGCTTACCTGGTCCTGGTCGATGGAGCTGCGAGCTAGTCTTCGAGCCAGGCGGAACACATCGTGGCAACATCCGATTCAAAGATTCGCAGTATGCCGAGGCTCTTTGCACCCGGGCCCGTCGATGTGCCCGAGCGAGTGCGTCGAGCCCTGGCGGAACCTCTGTGCCATCATCGCACTCCTGAGTTTACCGAGATCTTTGCCGACATCCGCGCGCAGCTGCGCCGCCTGTGGCACCTGCCGAGTGATTGGGAGCCACTGGTCTTGTCTTGCTCTGGCACCGGCGCCATGGAAGGTTTGGTTGCAAGCTTCATGAGCCGCGGCGCCAAGGCGCTCGTGATTAGCTCGGGAAAGTTCGGAGAACGCTTTAGCGAGATCCTCAACGCCTACGGTTGCCAGGTCATCGAATTGCGCAAGGAGTGGGGACAGGACGTGCAGGTCGAGGAAGTGCTGAGCCTCGTCAAGGCCCATCCCGATCTGCGCGCGGTCTACATGCTCAGCGCCGATACCTCCACTGGCATCCAGCACGAGCTCTCGGTCTTGGGCCCAGCCATTCGCGAGCATACCGACGCCCTCTTGGTCGCCGATTGCATTTGCGACTTTGGCGGCGCCTCGGATTGCGATCCGGCGGCGTGGCAGGTGGATGTGGCGATCAGCGCCGGTCACAAGTGCTTGATGATTCCCCCCGGGATAGGCATTGCGGTCGTCTCCGAGCGGGCCTGGACCTTTCACCAGACCAGCGACTTGCCCAAGTACTACCTGGACTGGAAGCGCGAGCTGGACTTTCATAGGAAAGACGGCAACGCGTCGACCTCATCGGTCAATCTGCTGCGCGGCCTGCACGAGTCGATGACCATGATCGAGGAGCAGGGCCTGCCAAATGTGTTGCAGCGCTATGCCCGGCTCGCCAGTGGCTGTCGCGCCGCCATCGAGGCTCTCGGTCTGCAGCTGCTTCCCGAGGTAGCCACCAACGCGGTCACCGTGGTCAAAGGACCGGCGAGCATGGACTGCACGGCTTTTATCGATCACCTTGCCAAGAGCTACGGCTTCCGCATTGCCAATGGCCAGGGGCATCTCAAAGGCAAGCTCTTCCGCATCGGCCACATGGGCATGCAGAGCGAAGGACCTCTTCTGGGGCTGCTCAACGCCCTGGAGTCGGCGCTGGTCGACGTTCGCGTGGTCGACCGCCACCGTGGCGCAGCGGTCGCTGCGGCGGCCGCGATCTTCGCAAAGAGCTAGTGGGCCAGGCTTTCGCCAGCCGATGACCGAAACGACGAAAGGGCAGGCCGCGCGGGCCCGCCCTCTCGGCGTCGCTGCTCTTGGGGTTAGTAAAAGAGGTGCAGCGCGGCGTCGATGCCTGGGTTCCAGATCAGGCCGACATCAGTGTTGGTGGCGGTCAGGTCAGACGATGCTTCCTGGCTGATGCGCTCGAGGCTGAAGAAAGGGTTGCGAGCGGTGAAGCTGAGGCACCAGTTCTGGTTGAACCAGTAGTCAACGCCAAGGCCGTAGTCGACCACGAAGGTGGTGGTGGTTTGATTGTTGTTGTCACCATCAGGATCGCTGATGAAGACACCAAAAGCGCCACCGATCTGGCCGACCAGGTCGACCTTGCCGCGGCTCTTGAGGGGGATGCGCACGTTGCTGCCCAGGAGCACCTCGTTTTGCGCGTCTTTGAAGTCGCCGTCGGCGGTGCTTTGACCGTGAGTGGCAAGTCGCACGATGGGCTCAAGAGTTAGGCCGCTGTCGAGGCGGAAGCGCACGCTGGCGCTATCAGGAGCCTGCAGGTCGGCAGCGCCGAGGGCCCAACCAAGACCAAAGCCAATGCTCATGCCGTCCGGGCGATCAGTTGCTGGCGCTTCGTAGTCGTCAGTCGGAGCTTCGCGTCGCACAGGTGCTTCCGCGCGAGGTGGAGGCGTTGGTGCGGGCTGATAGACAGGCGTTGGCGCGGGCGCTGGTGGTGGAATGGGTGCCGGCGCTGGCGTCGGTGGTGGAACCGGATCGCCAAAGGTCTGCGCGTTGACAGCGGATGGCACGAGAATGAGGGCCGCACCAAGAGCGAGGCCAGAGAGGTAGGTCGTTGTGAATTTGGTCAATTTAATCTCCTGAGGGTGGTACTAGGTCTCTGCCTAGAGCCCGGCCAGCGTGGCACGTCTCACGAAATTGGCCAAATAAGCGACCATGTAATCGCATGTCCTACGATCGATTGCCCGATCTATATGTGACCGCGATCAATAGCCAATTTGGCTTGGTCACTGAGGATTCGCACCGCGTGTATGAATTGCGCGAAACGGGGATCCTTGGTGAGGCCATTGTGGAAGCGGTAGTAGATCTGCTGAACCACGCCCAGGTTCTTGAACAGGCCAAAGACATAGTAGTAGAGGATGCCGTCGACCTGCCGGCCGCTGCGTTGGGCGTAGGCCTCGGCGAGGCGCTGGCGAGTCCACATGCCCTCGAGCTGGGTTGGACCGAATCGCAGCATGTGCGTGGCTTGCGGATCGTCTGCCTCCACCCAATAGGCCAGGGCGGTGCCGAGATCCATGAGCGGATCGCCAATGGTGCACATCTCCCAATCGAGTAGGCCCAGGACACGAGTCGGCTGCGCTGGATCGAGGACGAGGTTGTCGAACTTGAAGTCGTTGTGGATGAGGCTTGCCGGCGGCGAGCTGGGCAAGTTCGTCAGCAGCCAGTTAGCGACGAAGTCCACCGTTTCGATCTCATCGGTCTTGGCGTTGTCGTAGCGCTTGGCCCAGCCGCTTAGCTGTCGCTCGACGTAACCAAGAGGGCGGCCGAGCTCACCCAAGCCAACGCTCTGATAGTCGATGGCGTGCACTTCGACGAGGGTGTCGACCAGCGCCTGGCACAGGCCCTCGCACAGGGCAGGGCTCGCTGGCAGCGACTTGGGGAAGTCCTTGCGCAAGATGAAGCCACGCACCCGCTCCATGATGTAGAAGCTGTTGCCGATGACGGCCTCGTCCTCGCAATAGGCCAGGGTGCGGGGT
>JAHEAK010000049.1 GCA_024642805.1 Kofleriaceae bacterium
GACCCAAAACTGACTGATGGCTGCGAAGAGCCCGAAGATGCCAAGAGCGCGGGCGGCGCGGGCGCCCTCTTCTCCGGTGGCGTGCAGGGCTCGCAGGGTCTCGGCGGCAGCGATACCGCTGGGGAAGCGCAGTTGCTCGGTGTTGATCATCTGGCGCTTCATGGGGATAGCCATGGTCACGCCAAGTACAGCTAAGAAGAACACCCAGGCCATGACGATGTGCAGTGGCATGGTCTCATTGTTGATAAGGACCATGGCTGCGAAGGCAGACACCAGGGTGCCGCCCGTCGAGTAGCCGGCCGAGCTGGCCGCCGACTGCATGCAGTTGTTCTCAAGAATGGTCATTGGAGTTTTGACCATTCGAAAGCGGAAGAGCAGGGTCCAGATGGCGTAGGACAGGATGCAGGCGGTAATGGCAACGCCAAAGCCCCAGCCGGCCTTGAGACCGATATACAGGTTGGTCAGCGAGAGAATGCCGCCCAGAAGCGAGCCCATGATCACCGCGCGCAGGGTCAGCTGCGGGATCGTGTCGCCGCGACCGACGTAACACTGCTCGTACCACTGCTTATCGATCTCTTCCGGCGTCCCTTCGAAGCCGTCTACGGGCATCGTGTAGTTTTGATAGGGATCGGGGATCGAAGGATCGTGACTCACGGGGCGGGACTATATTCAGGTCCGCGGCGTCTCTACTAGCTCCCCGGCAAGCAGAAATCGCCATGGCCCTCCAGAACTAGCCGCCTGGCAAGGGAAAGGGGCGCGGGCCGCCCGAACTTGCGTGGCCGGGCCCGGCCGAGGGCGCGGGGGCTCCGAAGGCATGGGACCTGTGGCTAGCCGAAAGCGTTGCCCGTCGACACACGGATCCACTCGAGGAAGGAGTCGAGATCCATGATGTATTGCAGGTTGCCGTGAATTTCGAGGTTGGCGGCGGTTCCACTCGAGTAGCCGAGCATGGCCAGAAAGAGAGGTGGGTTCTTCAGAACTGTTACGACTTTGGCGTTGCCACCACCTGCGACGGGAATCGCAAAGGAGCCAGAGATGCCAAGGCCCAATCCGGTCAGATCTTCAGGTTGGTCCATGGGGCCAAAGACGGCGCCAATGCCGATTCGCAGCGGCATGCCGCCACCAACGCCAATGCCGACATCGAGATTTGGCACCCCGAGCAGGCTCACATCGACCTCGTAATCCTTGCCGACGATTCGCGGCTGATCGGCAGTGTGCTCGATCTCGAGCGACAACCATGGCTGCACGACGACCAGGACCGTGGCCGAGATGCCTGCGCCAACGCCCGCGTTGACGCTGAACTTGGTGCCGAAGTAGCCGATAAAGGCTTGGGGGACCAGATAGCGGCGCCAGTCCCAGAGGCTGGTTGGGTCGGCGACCGTTTCGCCAAGGCGCAGTTCCATTTCCTCTTCGAGGGAGGTCGAGAAGATCGACTCCAAGGTGCTGGTGTAGTGGGCCTGGAACTCCGCGGAGCTTGCCACGTCGAGAACGCCAGATAGGTCGATGCCGCGATCGCGCATAGTCGCATTGAAGCTCTGCATCTCCGTCGTGAACTTTTTAACGGTCTCATCTAGAAGAGCTCGTTGTTCACCTCCAGCGGTGTGCGCGAGCGGAATCTTGAAGTAGGTGCGATTGCCAACTCGCTTGACGATGATGCCTCGCAGCTGAGGGTTGTCATCTGCCTTCTCATCGCCACTGGCGGAGGCGTAGAGGGCCGAGCAGATCTCATAGGAAAGCTCGGCCTCGTCACACAGCGCGGTGGCCTCATCTGAGCTGCCGTCGACCATGCATGCACTCGACGCGATGCTTGAGCTGACGAGGGCAAGACCGAGGGCGAGGGCACGGAAGGTTCGCATGTGTTCCGATAGAGCAGCTTGTGTGCCAAGGTGTTCTGCAATGTAACCAATTGGTTTTACTTGCGACGACCTGCCTCGCCCCCTGGGGCATGAGAGCCCAATCACCTGGAAAGGCCGGATTGCTGGCTACCCGCGCCGCCGCCCCTGGGCCCGAGGTGGCAGGTGCACGGGGACAACGAGGCCCTGGAGCAGAGCGGGCGTGTGCGTGTCCAGCCGGCTGGCTATGGGTAAGAACAACTCCTATAGGTGCTTCCGAGGCACACACTGTCGGCGCGTTGATTCGGGCCGTCGAGATGGTCGTCAACGCTCAGGCCAAGCTCTGCTATCATCGACCAGGATGGGGGACTGGTTTTGGGGCAAGGGTGGCTTGCGCTTGTGTCTTTGGATGGCGCTGCTGCTCACGGGCTGCGGCCGTATCGGATTCGATCCGGTGTTGAACTTCGAGGGCAGAGACGCCGGCGATGGCGACGATGACGACGATGACGACGAGCGCGATGATGGTGGCACAGGAGATCAGCCCGATGCAGGTCCCGCCTTTGCTGGCTCCGTTCGGCTGGTCGGCAGCGATAGCTGTCAGAGCACGAGCAGCGTCATCGCTGTCGATGCAGGTGGTGTTGCGCTAGGCAGCGCGCTGGTGGTGCAGTTCGTGATTCGTGGCGACGCCGGCGCGGTCAGCGTGACCGACTCACAAGCCAACAGCTACGCACTCCTGGCTGCTCCAGGCACGAGTCAGCTCCGAACCCATGTGTTTGTGGCCAACGTGAGCACGGCTCTCGGGCCTGGCGATACCATAACGGTCTCGCATCCCAGTGGCAGCGCCAGCTCTGCGATGGCGATTGAGCTGCGTGGCGTGGATCCAACAGCGCTGGCCGTTTCCGAGGGTAGCGCTACCGATCCCGCCATCAGCGTGCCTTTCTCCTCTGCTCCGAGTGGAGTCGCTTACTGCGTCATTGGCGTTCGCAACGCGGCCTGGCAAGTGTCAGAGCCCTGGGTCGAGGCTGGCGTGACCACCACTGATTGCGGCGGCGCGCCCGGTGGTTCGGGGAACGGGGCCTACTGGCTGCCTGCATCGAACTCGGGCGTAAACGCCTGCGAAGGCCTGCTTCTCGCTGGTGCGAACCAATGGCACGCCGTGGTCGCGACCTTTGGCGAGTAGCGCGGCGCGAGCCCCAGGGTTGATAGCGCGGCGCGAGCCATGAGCTGGCCGTGCGCGATCAATGCCCGGCTCAGCCGGCAATGCTCTCGATGAGCCGCAACTCAGCCTTGCTGAGATTCTCATCGAGTAGATGGAGATCTTGGGCCATGTGCTCCGCGCTCGAGGTGCCTGTCAGCGGCAGCATGCCTATTTGCTGAGCGAACTTGAAGACCAGCTGCGGCACGCTCGTGTGGTAGCGAGCAGCCAACTCGGTGATGGTTCGAGAGGAGAGCTCTTGGCGATTGGCCGTGAGCAGCGAGAAGGCCTGGTAGCTGATGTCTCGCGTGGCGCAATAGGCGCGCATCTCTCGGTCCCAGCCCTCACGCGCGTAGCAACGCTTCTGGACGAAGCTCGGCTGCACCGAGGCGCTGGCCACGAGTCCCTGCAACTGATGGAGAGTGACGTTGCTGACGCCCAGCGCGCGCACGCGGCCAGCGGCGTGCAACGTCTCCATGCTTGCCCAGACACTGCGATCGTCTTCACTCCAGTCGCGCTCACCGGAGGGGCCGTGCAGAATGTACGAGTCCAGGTAGGAGCTGTTCAGATGCGCGAGCGAGCTTGCGAAGCTCTGCTCGACCTGCAGCGGCAGTGGGGCACTCGGGTCGTAGGGTAGGCGATGATCTTGCCCGCGCTGATAGGTGAACTTGCTCTGCAAGAAGAGTTGCTCACGCGGTATGTTGGTCCGTGCGAGCGCTTCACCAACACCGGCCTCGTTGTAGTGTTTGCGTTGATTGGCGGTGTCGATGGCGCGAAATCCTGCGGCCAGGGCCAGGCCTACCAGCTCCGCCGTGCGCTCTTCTTTCCAAGCGGTACCGTACAGGAAGGCCGGCGTCTGCATGGTGTGAGCCTAACGCACAAGCCTTGCCGGCGTCTCCTCGCAAGTGGAGCGGGGCAGGGCGGCCTGCGGTCACCGGCGGTCCTGCGCCCCAGCATGCAGGGGTCAGCGCAGTGAGGCGTAGAGCCCGGTCCAGAAGGACGGCTTGGCCATGCCCACGGCGGAGTGGAATAGCATCGCGATGGCGGGGTGCTTGGCAAAGCGCTCTTCATTGGAGAGCCACGCGGCCGCGTTCTTGACATAGCGTGCGGTGCCCGCGGTGTCCCACTTGTTGTACAGGCGAGTGAAGCCGCCATCGAGGATGGCACGCTTGCCATCGCGCTCGTAGACCGCCGTCACCAGATTGCCAGCTGAGCCGTAGATGATCGGGGTGAGACGCTCGTTGTTCTCAATCGTCGCGATGGTAATGCCCTCATAAATGTTCTCAAGGCCGGTGGTGAGTAGGTGGTCGCGTCGCACGCCGCCTCCCTCTCCAAGTACCTCGCCTTTGCGCATGACCTTGACGGTTTGATCTCCAATCAAGTCGCCGTGCATGGTCACGCCCAAGAGGGCGTCGGCCACGTAGTTGGCGTCGCCGTAGTAGGGCTCGTTGTCGCCCCAGATGTAGACGCCATGGCCGGCGTCGAAGAATTTCTGAATCACCGCGAGGTGATCGCTTCCGAGCTTCTGGCCGGCATCGGAGATGATCCACAGCTGGTTGGCCTTTTCGAGAGCCGCATCGAGCTCGGGAGCGCTGGGTGCGTTCTGGCTAAAGCGGAACACGGAGAAGCCCTTCTGTTTGAGAGCCTCACGTGCTGGTTCGAAGTCGAAGGGGTAGAGCTGGATGACAACGATGGTTTCGCCCTCGAAGGCCCCGTCGACGGCGAGATCGAATTGGGTTCCACCGGCATTGCCGTAGCTGTCCCGCTCAGGCGAGACCTCGATGGTTCGCACCTTCTTGTGTCCCGTGCCTTGCTCGGTGTACTCCTCCTGGACCTGGGCGGTTGGGGCGCTCTTGCCGGCAGCGCGAGTGTAGCGACCTCCTGCGTGGACGGGGCTTGCCAGCAGGAGGCTCAGGAGGGGCGCGAAGAGGAGCTTGCGAGTATGCACAGCGGAAGGAACGCACGTAGGCGCGCCAGGACCTACCCACACTCGAAAAAAGACAGCGGCTCGGTCTGCCGGAGGGCCGCGCCTTGGTCTGGCCTGCTAGGCGGCCTGGGTCGAAGCGTCGTCCCCGAGCTCCTCGCCAGGAATCTCACGCCCTTGAGCACGCATGAGCTCTTTGACTCGCTCGACCTCACCGGCCATTTCGCGCATGAGCATCTTCTTGTACATGACGAAGTCAGCAGCAAGCGACCAGGCTGGATAGGTGAAGGTGGCGGGCCGGTTCTTCTCGTATTTGAAGTGGGAGAACCAGGCAAATCCATAGCCACACACGGGGGCGGCAGCCAGCGCCATGGGAAAGATTGGCGAGACCGCAACGCATGCGAGCACACCGCTGGTGCCAACAAAGTGCAGGGCACGACAGGTCGGGTTTAGATGTTGGGACACGTAGAAGTCCCAAAACTCATCGAAATTCTGTGGGGTGTCGGTGTAGGTCTCAGCCATGGTTCATTTCGTGTAGCATTTTCTATAGAGTCTGGGAATCCCGATGCTCGCACTCAAGATCTTACAGAAGCTAAGCAACCCTACGGGGCTTGGTCTCGTGGCCCTGGCTGCCAGCCTTATGTTGGTTGCCTCTTGCAACCGCGGGGTCGGCACCGATGGTGGGCTCGTTGGTGGCGCCTGTTCGGTAACCAGCGATTGCGAGGAGCGCTGTCTGCAGGGCGGCGACTATCCCGACGGCACCTGCGTCACCAGTTGCACGACTGACGAGGACTGCCCCGGTGGCAGCAACTGCATCAAGAAAGAGGGCGGGGTTTGCTTGCTGAGTTGCGACGTGCCTTCTGACTGCCGAAGTGGTTACACCTGCAAGGGTGAGACGAACAACGGCCACGGCGGCGATTCGCTGGTCTGTTTCAAGAAGTAGTCTCTACGAACGAGTCGGGTGGATCTCGCCCCCTCCTTGTTATCCATTGGGGAAGGCCACTTGCTGCACTGGGACTCGGGTCACCAAAGGTGGCTATTGGAGTCCCGTGTACGGAGGCTGCGCTAGTGTGCACAGCTCGTCGGAGCTGTACGGTGCTCGCCAGAAGCTTGGCTGAGCATGATCAGGGGGTTGCGCGCCGCCTCCCGGTGGCCCGCTGCGTGCAATCTCACTCATCACAATCTCGGCGCCGAGCGCGCTTACTAACAGTCTAGGAGCATCTATGAGTTTTGGGAAATTGGCGGCAGGCTTCATCTTACTCGCAGGTCTTGGTGCCTGCACGAGTGTTGGATCCGTGAGCAACACGGTGACTTGTTTTGATACCGGCGACGGCATTGTCTGCACAGAGGACGACGGCAGCGGCGCGGTCGACGTCAATGGCGATGGCGTAGCCGACACGCCCGTGTGCACGGACGCAGACAGCGATGACGGCGACAATAGCGACAGCGCCGGAGATAGCGGTAGCGACAGCGACGGCGATGGCAACAGCGATAGCAGCGATGATGGAGCTTCCAATCCGTCCAACGACACCGATGGCGATGGCGTCACCGACTCGCAGGACTCCGATGATGATGGCGACGGCGTCAACGACTCGGAAGACAGCGATGACGATGGCGATGGCATCGGCGACTCCGAGGATTGTGACAACGTCGATCCAGGCGGCGAGACTCCACCCGATGGCGGAACTCCTCCCGATGGCCAAACGCCCCCAGACGGCACACCCATCAACTAGCTCACACACATCCGTCTAAATCCCTGGCCTCTCTCGTTCACACGAGGGAGGCTTTGGATTTAGGGGCAATCGGCGTCGATGGCCGCGAAGATCGCGTTCACGCTTTTGTCTTGATCCATGGTGAAGGCGCACAAGCTCTGCCCACCGGTGCAGTCTCCCTCCCATCGGCAGAAGCTGAGCGAACCGTTTGTCGCGCTGAGAAAGACGTTGGATCCTCCTGACACCGTCGAGGCGCAGGCACTGTCTTCTGGACAGGTTGCGACCGCACTGGCATTGATGCTCAAGGTGATCGAGCCACCGGTGCTCGTCGTGTAGTCGAGGTTGAAGTTCATAGCTGCGGCGTCGACGACGCTGGCATCGATGGGATCGCCAGGATCTGATCCGGCATCGACGCTTGCGTCAGCGCTTCGACCAATGTCGTCATCGCCAGGGCGAGCGTCAGGTCGAGCTCCTGCATCGCCGCTTTGCTCCTGCGTGCCGCACGCGCCGAGCACGAGCGCCGCGCACAGCCAACTAACGCAGCCCTTCGAACCCACCAATGGAAGTGTAGCGCATCGGCGCGAGGCGAGGCTCAGACAAGGTCAGCCTACAGGTAGGCGCCAAGGCAGTGCGAGTGACACGATCGCTGTCGTGGAAATCAGGGGACTGCCGCAAGATGCAAGGGTCCCTTCGAGAATCGGTCAGTATCAGCGTTCTCGGGATCCAGATTTCAAGGACATCCCCTTGGTACGAGCATTGCTGTAGCGATGCGCATGTCTGTACTCATCGATTCGCCTAGCCGTGCTGCTCGATTGGCTCGCACCATTGCTTCCGACATCTCCCTGTACATGCAGTCCAACGTGACGGACAACGCCGAAGCCAAGCGACTCGAAGTCGAACGGCAAATCGAGCACGGTCGCGTGTACTTCAAGAGTCGTGTCAGCGCCGAGCTCGATGGCGACGCAATCTACGCCGAAGTCGTCGAGTCATTGCTCTGAACAAGGGGCTGCTGAACAAGGGGCTGTGTCTTGCTCTCGATGGCCGCACGAAACATCGAGGACCAATCGCCGCTCGAGCCAAGTTGCGCGAGTACCGAGAGCAAGCCGAGCTGGAGTCGATTGACGAAGAGCCAGTCCTTGGGAATGGTGAGGCGCATCTTGTTTGGATTGTCGAGCATGTTCATCGCGTTGGCTTTGCTGACGAAGTCACCGGTGTAGATGGTCGCTTCCTTGCTCTTGAAAGGTGAGTACAGGAAATTCATGGCCTGCCACTGGTGATCCCAGTCGAAGCCTTTGGGGCGCGCGACCATGCCGGTGTCGGTGAGCGCCTTGGCAAAGGCGGCCTTGTCGTCGCTGAGAATCGATCGGGCAAGGGCCTTCCACTGTTCAATGAGCTCTGGTGAGAACCACTTGATGCAGCCGAAATCGAGGAAGGTGACCTCTCCCTCGTCACCGAAGAGATAATTGCCAGGGTGCGGATCGGCGTTGAAAACACAGTCTCGAAAGATCGATCGAAAGCAGGTGTCGAAGATGGTCTCGCCGGCTCGATTGCGAGCATCGCTGGACGCAGAGTCAACGAAGGCTTGGAATCGCAGACCGCCATCGAAGGCGCTCGTGAGAACGCGCGAGCTCGATCGCTCCATGATCACGCTCGGCACTTGGCGATGCGAATCGTCGGCAAAGAGTCGATGGAAGAGCATCTGGTTGCTCGCCTCGCGCCGATAGTCACATTCTTCGATAACTCGTTCGCTCAGCTCCTCCGATAGCGCCTTGCCATCGAGCGGCGTGATCATCAGACCGAGGCGTGCGAAGCGACTGAGCATCTTGAGATCGCTTTCGAGGGCGTCGGTGATGCCAGGGTACTGCACCTTCACAGCGACCGGCTGGCCCTGGTAGACGGCCCGATGCACTTGACCGATGGAGGCGGCGGCAAAGGGCTTGGCATCGAAGCTATCGAAGAGCGCGCCAGGGACATCGCCGAGCTCACGGGCGATGACCTCGGCGGCCACCTCTTGGCTCATGGGCTGACTCTGGCTCTGCAGGCCCGCGAGCACCTTCTGTGCCCTGGGGGAGAGGCCGTGATCTAAGTACGAAGCCATCTGTCCAAACTTCATGACCAGGCCCTTGAGGCCACTGAGCTCTTCGAGCAGGCGCTGCGCCGCCGCTACTTGCAGCTCTTCATCAGCCTGTCGTTTGACAGGCCCTTGCGAGAAGTTGCGTTTGGCAAGCGAGAGACCTGTCTTGGTGAAGAGCTTGGCGGTCTTGAGTGTTCGGCTTCGAAAACCCAGTGCGATGTGGTCGAGTGGTTCTTGCGGCATCACATTGCTCCAATCAGTCGTTTGGCGTTTGGGGCCGTATCTGCATCGTCGTAGTGCATCTTCTACTCCTTTTTCTGAACTGTCGATCGATGTCGTGAGGTCCTACTTGGAGAGACCCTTCATCAGCAGGTCCAAGGACATGCGGGTCATGACACTGAGCTGAGAGCGGCTTACCGCTCCGCTGCCGAGCCAAGCAATGAGGCCCCAGTAGTAGATGGCAAAGAGCAATTGACCCGCGAGGGGAGGGCCAACGTCCTTGCGAACCACACCAGCCTCTTGCGCTTGGATGATCAAGGCACCCAAACGGTTTAGAAATCGCATCGTCATGTTGAACATTTCGGGCTGCTGCCCCGCATCGCGGAACATCATCTCCTTCACGAAGGAGCGGGCGAGCCCGAGGTCATGCTCGTAGAAGCTGTAGAGGGCTTCGAAGATGCGCATGCAAGCGTCGACGATCGAGGTGCCTGCTGGTAGTGCATCGAGCTCACGCTCAGAGATGCGCGCCAGGTCCTGCCGATACAGGTGCGTGAGAAGATCGATCTTCTCGGGGAAGTAAACAAAGAGCGTGCCCGTGGCAACGTCGGCGCGCTCGGCGATGGCGCGCGTGGTGGTGTTGTCGTAGCCGTATTCGGCAAAGAGCTGCCTGCCGGCCTTCTCGATACGCTCGAGCTTGACGCGCTTGTTGCGGTCTCGTCGACTTTCTTGAGCGGGGTCGTTTTTGACCATGCTCAATTTTTAACACGAGCGCCCAGAGCTGTCACCTAAGATCGGAGAGCCGAATGCAAGCATTGGATATTAAATGTAGATTTGGCGGCGCCAGCTGCTAGCCAGGAGGCCGCTCACAAGGCAAGCAGGTGCGGCCATGGGCAGCTTGGCGTGCCCGCATCAGTGTGGGCGCCGCCACTGGCCTGCGTGTTTCGAGACCAAAGGCGGCTTGGCGGAGGCGTAGCCCCAGGACTCGAGAATCACGCTGCCGTCGCTGCGGCGGTGATAACCGATGAAATGGTCGCACTGCAAACACAGGTCGGCGTCGATTTCTTGCTTGAGCGGCACGCAATAGGTGCGAGCCGCGCCAAGCAAGGAAGCGAGGGAAGAGGGCGCAGCTACAGGCGTCTTGAGGCGCGCTTCGTGGGACATGGCCGCGTCTTCGAAGACTTGTTCAAACAATTGCGTGAGTTCCAATATCTTTTGGTCTTGTGACATCGTTCTGCCCTCCTTCGTGCCCATTTCGCCACACCTTGGCGTTCGTTCATCATGTACGAGACTGGCGAGGGCGCCTTGACCTCGATCAAGTCAGCGCTGACTAAATTTTTAGTTGCTCCACTTACCAAGGCATCGTGAGACAATCGAGGCTCCACGAAACGCACGGGTAGAACATGCAAAACCGAGTGCCTTGTCGATGTCCACTTGCGCTGGTCTGCAGTCGAGACTCGGGCCCCTTTCGTGAGATTCGCAGGCGTGATCAGCACGTGCTCTTCTTGCAGGGAACACCGGCGAATCGCGTGTTCTTTGTTCAGCGAGGCAGTGTCTCGCTGCACCGCATGAGCAGTGAGGATCTCGCTCTTGGCCGCGCGCACAGCATTCGACACGCCGGCGACTTCTTGGGTGTCGAGGCAATCGTTGGCGACAGCTATCAAGACTCGGCGCGCGCGGAGACCGATCTGGAACTGTGCGTGGCAGAGCGAGACGACTTCCTCGCCTGGCTTGGTCCTCGCGAAACGCCCGCCTTCCGAGTACTCGAGGGACTCTTGCGCCAGGACGACGACGATCGCCTGGCCGTCGAGGATCTCGAGGGAAGCGCGCGCCAACGAGTGGCCTCCTACCTACTGCACCACGCGCACGACGCCGAGCAGCGCGTGCTGCGATCGGTCGTCGCCGATGTCTTGCACATGCGGCCGGAAACGCTCTCGCGCACGCTGCACGAGCTGGCGGAGCAGGGGCTCATCCAACTGTCACGGCGCGGGATCGTGGTTTTGGATCCGGGACGCTTGCGCAGTCGCGCGAGCAAGTCCTGAGACTCCTGGCGCTGGCCACCGCCACAGAGCGCCTAGCGAGAGTGATCGTCGAGCTCGTGGCTAGCCGTCAGGGCCAGGGCCGGACCCGACACGATTAGCTCATCGCCTTCGACCAGTTGCTCGTCGGGATCGGGGACCCGAAGGACACCATCCGCGCTTGCACCCCGCACACCCAGGACATTGACACCGTGCTGAGCACGCCAGTCGAGCTCGCGAAGAGACTGGCCGGCCATCTCGGCGGTCACGATCACACGATCGACCCCGCCTGGTGGCAATTCGATGACATCGCCGGCAGCGGCGTTGTTGGCATTTCGTTCCACGAAGACCAGGCGACCTGAGTCTCGGCGCAGGGTCTCGCGATTGTAGTGAGCAATGATTTCGTGACGGCTGATGGTTCCCAGGAGGCGGTTGTCTTCGTCAGTGACGGGAAGGTCGTCGAGGCCAGAGTCGGTCAGGTTCTTCAGCGTGTCGGCGAGCGAGTCAGAAGGCTTGGCTCGGTTGCGGGCCGGCGACATCAGATCGCTGGCAAGGGCCAGTCCTTCTAGATCTCTCTCCTCGCGTACCAGCGAGCGAATATCGCGCTGGTGGATGAGCCCACGCAAGGTACCGTCGGCTGCCGTCACGTAGAGCGTGGGATTGTCGATCTTCAAGGCCAGCTCGACGATCTGCGAGAGTGAAGACTGCAGCGAGAGCGTCGCCGTCACCGCGCGCATGTGGGCGTCCGTTGACTCGGTGCGCATGATGTCGCCGTGATCCGAGCCGTGAAGTCGTGTGCCGCGTCTGGCCAGCTTCAGGGTGTAGATGGACTCGTGCGATAGGCGCAGGGAAATTGTGCTGGCAATGAAGCAACTCATCATCAGCGGCAGCATGATGCTGTAGTCGCCACTCATCTCGAACACGATCAAGATTGAGGTGAGGGGCGCGTGGGTCGCAGCGGCTACGACCGCGCCCATGGCAACCAGGGCATAGGCACCACTGGGAGCGACCAGGCCTGCGGGCATGATGGTGTGAACACTCACCCCGAAGGCAGCGCCGACGACAGCGCCGAGGAAGAGAGAAGGCGCAAAGACGCCACCGGAGAAGCCCGCGCCAAGGGACAAGTGCGTTGCTGCCATCTTGGCGACGAAGACGCCTAGCAACATGGTCACGCCCAGCTGCCTTCCGTCGCCAAGCACCAGGCCGATGGTTTCGTAACCAACGCCCATGACATGCGGAAAGGCCAGAGCCAGTGCGCCGAGCGCCACGCCGCCCAATGCTGGCTTGGCCGCCTCGTGCATGGGCAACCTGTCCCACAGGTCTTCGACCCAGTAGAGGCCCCGGCTGAAGCCGACACCAACGAGCGCCGCAATCCCTCCCAGCAAGACATAGAGCAAGAGCTCCCAGCCACTGACCATCGAGTACTCGGGTATCTCGAAGGCGGGAACGTCTCCCAGGTAGTGGCGAGAGATGGCCGTCGCGACCACGGAGGAGACGACCAGCGGCGTGAACATGCGAATGGTGCCCACGCCCAAGATGACCTCGATAGCGAAGATGGCCCCTGCGATGGGCGCGTTGAAGGTGGCGGCGATGCCGGCAGCGGCACCACATCCAACCAGCATGCGCAGGTTGCGGGTATCGATGCGCAGGAACTGCCCGAGGGAGGAACCAATCGAGCTGCCAATTTGAACGATCGGGCCTTCGCGACCGACGGCGGCGCCGACACCGATGCTGATTGCGCTGGCGAGAATCTTGACGACGGCGACGCGCGGGCGAATCTTGCCCTCGTTGTTGGCAACCGCGTCCATGACTTCGGGTACGCCATGACCGCGCGCCTCACGTGCGAGGAAGTAGATGAGCGGTCCGACGACGAGGCCGCCCACCGCAGGCACGAGCATGATCTTGTACCACGGCAGCTGTGAGAGCTCTGCGAGCGCGATGCCTGCTGGGTAGGCCAGTCTGTTGATGAGTTGAATCAGCCAGCGAAAGAGGATGGCGCCATAGGCGGCACACGCACCGATGATCGCGGCTGTCAGCAAGAGGAAGATGGTCTGCGAACCTAGCCATGCCGTTAGCGTGAGCGCCAAGACCTGGCCGCGTGGCCTCTTGTAGTGCCACGGCGCCTTCTTGCTGACTCGGCGCGCTGGAGTATCGACTGACATCTTGAATTGGACGGCCTCTGCCGACCGAGAGAGAACTCCCTCTGCCGGTCTTGGTCAAGGTCGTTTCCGCGTTCTGCGCGGAAATGCCTGGTGGGCTGCCAGTGAGCGCGAGCCCCGAATTGACTCCAATCTGGCGCCAGCCGGTCGGATCACACGTGGGGCCTAGGTGGACAGCCACGGGCGATATCGGCATCATGGCGCACCTCATGGCAGCAAGCACATCAGACCAGGCCTTTTGGAGCCAGGTGATTGAGAGCCTGGTGCAGATCGGCGAAGGCAAGTGCGCCATCGACGACGACGCCATCAATGCCGAGCAGGATCCGCGCTATCAGGAGATCATGGCCGGGCTCTTGTGTTTGCACGAAGACCTGGAGTTTCACAAGGCAGAGCGAGATCGCGCCCTGGCCGAGCTTTGGCGGGTTAACGCAAACCTCGAGGCCGAGGTGCAGCGTCGAACCGAGGAATTGTCAGCGCAAATCGAACGGTTGGAGACCACCGAGTCCCAGCTCGCCCACGCCGGCAAGCTCGCGACCCTTGGTGAGCTGGTCGCCAGCATTGCTCATGAGATCAATACCCCGCTGTTGGTGGTCAGGGGCTACAACGAGCAAATTCGACAAGTGCTGCGTCGCAAAGAGCGGGTAGGCAGCGATGACATCGGCAATATGTTGAGTGCGGTGGATCGGGCGGCCGAGCGCATCGTGCGGCTCGTGTCGAATTTGAAGGACTTCTCGCGCCCAAGTCTGTCTCTGCGCCAGCCCGTGTCATTGCATGCGGCCGTTCAAGATGCGTGTGTGCTCGTAAGTCAGCAGCTGCGCGCGAAGGGCATCCAGCTGACCTTGCAGCTTTGCTCCGCAACGCCGCAGGTCTTGGGCGATGCGATGCAACTCGAGCAGGTCTTCATCAACCTGTTGATCAACGCCTGCGATGCGATCGTAGAGGACGGCAGAGCCGAGCCGGGCTGCATCGTGTTGCGCTCGCGCATCGAGGAAAGCAAGGTGTGCGTGGAGGTCGAAGACAATGGCCCCGGAATGGCCGAGGCGCTCCAGAGCAAGCTCTTTGAGGCCTTCTTCACCACCAAACCCCTTGGCGCCGGCACAGGGCTCGGATTGTCCATCTCGCAGACGATCATTGACGATCACGGAGGAACCATACGTGTGGATTCCTCTTCAGATCGCGGCAGTGTGTTTTGCGTTGAACTGCCCCTTGTCACGCCAGGGCATGCAGCCTAGTCTTCTTGGGCCCTGGCCGATGTCTAGCTGGCTGCACGCGCCGCTCTTCTATCTCCCTAGCCCCATGGCCTCTCGTGTCTCATAGCGTCAATCCGAGCGACAGCGCCGGCGCCAACCCCGGCGCCAGCGCAGGCGCCAACCCCAGCGCTGAAGAGCGCAGGGCTATCGCTGATCGCGTGTCGCAAGTGTCAGCGAATATCTTACTGTGGAGAGAGGTGCCGGTGCCGACGCTCACCTCGGTAGACCTGATGGCAGAGCGTGTGCGTGAGCTAACCAAGGAGAGTCTGGGCTACTCTCGGGTCGTCGATCTTTCCGAGTCGGCCCGGCCGCGGGCTGAAGTCCGCCGTCGCCTGCGTGACATGCTAAACGGCGAGGATCGCCTAGACCATCTGGCAGTCTTCACGCTGCGAAACACACTCATCAACGTGGCGCTGAAGTTCGTGCTCTCGGGGATGTCTAAGAATATTTCCATTTCCGTGCATCAGACTTTCGACGAAGCCCTGCAGGCTTGCGAGCGGCGTCGAAGCGAGGCGAAGTAGCCGTGCTCATCGTTGTCGTGGAGGACGATCGGGACGCCAGAGAGCTGCTGGTCATGATGCTGGATCCGCACGAAGTGGTCGCCGCCTGCTCGGTGGAAGAGGCCATCGGCACGGTCGAGCGCACACGGCCCGCGGTGGTCATCAGTGACCTACGGCTAGGGAGTGACAGCGGCTTGCGCTTGGCCGGGGAGATTGCCGAGCGCGGTCTGCAAATCCCATTCTTGATCATCAGTGGTTTGGTGGAGCGCTCGTCTCGGCCGCAAGGACTGGTGCGAGGCTACCTGGCCAAGCCCTTCGAG
>JAHEAK010000574.1 GCA_024642805.1 Kofleriaceae bacterium
AGTTCAAGTGCGAGGACTCCGTGGTCGCAAGCTCGGTCTCCATCATCACCGGCGAGGCGGGACCTTCCGCGCGTGTGCCCTTGCCCAAAAATGGCGCCCCCTCGGCCGAACAGTTGCGCGAGCTGGCCAAGTTCGTGGGCGGGGTCGGTCCCGCCAGCGACGACATCGAAGTACTCACCGCCAGCCCGATGATCGTGGAGCACGATGATGTGCCCGGTGGCAGGAGCGCGAGTGCCGCCATCGATGTGCACGCCGAGGCGAGTGCGTCCTCGGGGATCAGCAGTGCGTGGCGCTACACGAGCTGGGGCGTGGGTGCCATTGGCATTGGCGTGGGAGCCTATCTCCTAGCGATCGACGGCACCGGCAGCTGCCAGTTGCAGCCTGGCCAGGTCCTGTGCCCGGAGAATTTCGAGACCCGCACGCCCGGCATCGCGCTCATTGCGAGCGGTACCACCCTTGGCCTGCTCGGCTTCTACTTGTGGACCTTCGAGGAAGACGATCGCGAGACCCGCCTGAGTGTGGTGCCTCGCCTAGATGGAGGCATGAGCGCCAGCCTATCGGGGCGCTTCTGATCGGCATCGAATCGCTCTCGATTCCGCGCGCTTTGTGCTACCAAGGTCAGTGTGCCGCTCTCGCACCACCTATGGTTGTTACT
The DNA here is from genome assembly GCA_024642805.1 of Kofleriaceae bacterium. Taxonomy (GTDB): domain Bacteria; phylum Myxococcota_A; class Polyangia; order Haliangiales; family Haliangiaceae; genus NORP324. Next base: position 656 of record JAHEAK010000574.1, read on the forward strand.
CATGGTCTCCCTGCTCGCGGGGATGCTGGCGTGTGCAGGCGAGGATGGCGCACAACCCGCAGTCGATGCCCGGCCAGCTCGCTATTGCGATGCTCTCACGCCCTGCACCGAAGCGGGTTTTCGCTACTGTGATCTGACCGGCCAGTACCCGGCCTCGGAAGGCCAGCCCAACACCTGCATTCCCGACCCGCAGCTACAGGGTTGTTCGACAGCACAGCCCTGCACCTCTGAGGAGGCGCCCTACTGCACAACGAGCGGCGAATGCGTGGCGTGTCTCAACTTTTCGCACTGCTCGACACAAACACCGGTCTGCTCCCTGAGCACCCACACCTGTGGCGCCTGTCGCAGTGGTACCGAAGGCAATCAAGTGTGCGCGGCCATCGATCCCCTACAGCCCTTTTGCTCTGAGCTCGGCGCCTGTGTCGAGTGCCTCGCCAACACGGATTGCGCGATCATCAGTGCCGGCATTTGTGATCTCGACGAGGGGCGCTGCCGTGGCTGCGTCGACAGCGCCGAGTGCGAGACCGGTACCTGCAACACGGTCAACGGCGTGTGCGAGCAGGCCTAGCGCTGTGAACCTCGGCGACTAGCGATCTTCTAGCAGGTAGCGACAGCGTGGATGTTCGATCTGCGGCGTCATCCAGACCGTGCCGAGCAAGTTCCTCGAGATGGCGCGCCAGTTCTCTGAACTCTCCACGAAGAAGTCCATCTTGCGCTGCTTGATGTTGCCGCCGGTATCGTCGGCACGCACACAGCCATCGTGCACGCTGCCGTCTGGCAAGAGCAGGCCATCGAACTCCGCGATGTAGAGCGGCTCGCCAATGGGCACCATGCGAGGGTCGATGGCCACCGACTTGAAAGGCACCAGCGCGCGCTGCCCGGCGCCACGTCCATAGGGATGCTGCTCGGGATCGAGAGTCTCGTAACAGGTGCCGGTGCCATAGCGACAGCGGCCGTGGTAGTTGAGCACCCGACCGTCGCTCAGGCGGGCGGTGCCCTCCATATTCAGCGCTGCGATGAAACGCTCGGGAAAGGAGCCAATGAAAAGCCCATCGCGCGTGTAGAGATCATTTTCATCGTGATCGAGGTCGAACTTTTCCTGATCGGCCATCCAGTAGAATCGCAGAGCCCACTCACCATCGGCAACCAAAGGATAACCGCAACAGGTCTTGTCCTTGCCTGGCACCGACCCCTTTGCCGCCGGCTGTAGACCGTCCTTGTAGGCCCCGCCTTGGGCCCCGCCTTGGCCCCCGGGTTGGACCCTGCCTGGCACCGGCCGCACAGTCTCTGCTCGAGCGCTCGCCGGCAACACCAGTTGCATGAGCACAAAGACAGCGGCTAGAGATGCCGCTCCCCGAAGCTGCTGCCGTCCTGCGCGCGATCCACCCAAGGTGGATCCACTGTACCATCGGCCCCATGATGGGTCAGCTGGATTTGATTGGCAGCGCCGCTGCCACGCTCACAGCGGAACTATTTGGTCGCAAGGCAACCACACTGCACGCGCTTGCCTTGCACGGACTACCGGTCCCCAAAGCTCTGGCCTTGTCCTTCCAGTTCGCGCGAGATCTAGATCAGGCAGCTCCAGAAGCACGGGCGCAACGGAGGGCGCAACTGAGGGCGCAACTTCACTTGCTGCGCTTTCCGCTGGCCGTGCGCTCCTCCGCAGACCTCGAAGACATGGAAGATGGTGCGGCCCCGGGCCTCTTCGAGTCGGTACTGCATGTCGGCAGCGAAGCCGAGCTCTTCGATGCACTGCGGCACGTGCTCGAGTCTGCGCGCACGCCACTGGTGCAGGCCTACCTGAGCGCGCGCCATCTCGATCGCGCACCACGCGTCGCTGTCATCGTCCAGGAGCAAGTCATCGCCGAGTCCCAAGGGGTGCTGTACACGCGCCCTCCCGGGCAGCCGAGCTCGGGATTGGCGATTCTCGAGATGCCGGGCGCGGACCCGATCTGGATCGATCGGCAGACTGGCCAGGCGCAAAGGCCCGCGCATCACGCGCTTTCGCAAGCTGCTCTGCAACGGCTCTGGCAGCTGGCTCTCGAGACGGAAAACATCCTCGGCAGCGCGCGTGGACTCGATGTCGAGTGGGTGTGGGACGCCAAGGGTCCATGGATCGTTCAAGCGCGCCCCGTGGTGCATCGACAGGAGCTCGGCGCGGAGCAGGACACGGCACTCAAAGCCCTGCTCGACTTCAGTCGAAGCGATCGCGATCGGCTCTGGCGTCTGGACGCAACCCACAATCCCTTTCCGCTCTCCCCCGCGCAGGCAGGCTTGGTCGCAGAAGTCGCAGGTCTGGCCCCCTATGAAATGAGAGTCGTCGGCGGCTATCTCTACACGGCTCGTCGAGGCTTGCCGCCCGCGCGCTCAGTCGAAGGCAACGAAGGAGACGTCAAGGGTCTGTTTCGCGATCAACTGCTGCCAAAGATGGAAGCGGCCCTAGATGGCGTGGAAGAAGCGACGCCCCCTGGCCTGGCACAAGCGCTCGATGCCTACCGACAAGTCTTTCGCTGTTACACAGAAGAACTCGCACCTGCCATTGCCACGCTTAAAGACAAAGACCAGGGCATGAATCCGCTCAGCATCTGGCTCGAGCGCGCGCACGCCGGCATGCTCAGCATGGATGCTCTAATGAAAGTGGTGGCGCCGATGGCTCCCGCATGGGATGTCTCGGTTCCCACCTACGGCGAGACACCAGCGCTGGTGCACCGAGCCCTTGCACTCATGCCGGCCGCCGCTGACGAGGGCAACGAGTCATCGAGCGTGAAGGTCGCGCCGCCCGCAGAGGTATCGCTGAGCGAGAGTGATGACTTGCTCTTCTATCGGGCGCAGTACGCGGTGCGGCGTGCCTTGCTTGCTCTGGCAGCTCGGTGGCACCTCGGTGATGAGATCTTCTTCATGCCATTGCAGCGATTGCTGCAGGTGCGCGACGCTGTTAGCGCTCCACCCGAGCTCGTCGCCGAGGCGCAGATCGCACGAAAGTGCTGGCAAGCGCAGCGCGATATCGAAATGCCACTCTCCTTCATGAACGGTGAGCCCGTGCCTTCTCGACTGCCGCCCGACACGGAGATTTGGCGCGGCTTGGGCACTGGCGGTTTCGTCACCGGCCGCGTGTTGCGCGTCTCGGACCTGCACGAGTTTCCGAACATCGATCCTGAAGATCGTCGAGTTCTGGTCATGCCCAGCGTGAGCCCCGCCCATGCCCTGGCGGCCCGCGGCGCATTGGCCGTCGTCTGTGAGTACGGCGAGCATCTGGGCCACGGGGCGGCCATGGCTCGGGAGTTGAACATCCCCTGCATCGTCGGCTGTCGACGTGCCTGGCGGGAGCTGCGCGATGGCGAA
>JAHEAK010000575.1 GCA_024642805.1 Kofleriaceae bacterium
CCTGTGCGGCGCTGCGCAGTGCACCTGCCAAGACTTCATCGGTCCAATCGGGAATCTTGGCGTTGTCTTGCAAGCCCACGCTGTGCTCGACCATGATGGCGGAGCGGGGCTCTGCAGCTCCATCGCTTGCATCGACAAAACGCAGCGCGCTTTGCACGGCCACAGCGATCGTGCCCTTGGAACTCTGCGAAGGCGCCTCGAAGGCACACACCAGCTCAAGCTCGACCTCGACCTTGCGGACGAGCTTGCCAGCATCGATCTCACTGCTATCGGCAAGCAACCAACCTGAGCTCAAGAGCTCGGCCCCAAAGCGCTTGGCAAGCTCCGCGTCCCTGCCCTGCAGCAGGCCGTCGGGATCCGTCACCTCCAACAAGACGCGACCCAACACCAGTACCTCGGGTTTCTTGACGACGCGCTGTGCTGATGGCGGCGTCGCCGTCGCTAGCTCCTCGCCTTCGTGCTTGGCTTGCGTATCGGAGCTGTCTCGGTGCTTGTTGCACGCACCTGCCCCAAGGTCAGCAACACATACAAGCACCGCGAGCGCGCCAAGCAGTGCTCGCCGATCGCTCACAGGGATTTGTAGAAGACGATCAGGTCGTCGCCCTCTTTGTAGAAATCGGCAAAACGAGCAATCTCTGGATAGCCCATGCGATCGTAGAGCTTGCGCGCTGCCCCGTAGCCCTCACTCTGAGAGGTTTCCACTCGTACCTGTGCGCGCTTGCCACCGGCCTGAAGTTCGGCCTCCATGGCGCGGATCAACTGGCCCGCGACCCCCTTGCCGCGCGCTCCGGCGTGGGTGACGATCCAATAGAGATCAAAGGTGCAAGAGGTCATGGGTGTTGGCCCAAAGCAGATGTAACCGGCGGCCTTGCCATCGATCTCGGCAATGCGGAACCAGTAATCGCTGGCGGCATTGCCGAGGGCATCATCAACCAGTTCGAGCGCGACGCCCACTTCGGTTTCGGTGAAGGTCGCGTCGGAGCGGAGAATGCCCTCGAGCAGCGATCGATCGCCGGCATCAAGCTTTCGGATGTGTGCGGCCATGCCTCTCCCACGCCAGTTCGCAAATTCTGCCGACCAAGTTTGGATAGCTCATGCCTCCGTGGGCGGCGGCACGGGCCACGCCCGCGTCAGGCGAGAGATCACAGTTCGGATTGACATCGATGACCCAAGGCTTGCCCGCTTCGTCAATGCGCAGATCGACGCGGCCAAAGTCGCGCAGGCCGAGGGCCCGGAAGGCCGCCTTGGCGGTGGCCTCGATGCGCGCCTCGAGCTCCGCACCGAGATTGAGCGCAGGAACCGGCTTGGTGCCGGCGTAGTCGACGTGCTCCTCGTCCCACTTGGCGGCATAGGAAACGATGTGTGGCCTGCCCTCAGGCATCTTGGCAAAATCGATCTCGTGCAGAGGCAGCACGCTGAGGTCTTCGCCGTTGCCGAGCACGGTGACATTGACCTCGCGCCCGGCGATGTAGCGCTCCGCCAAAACCGGCTGCCCATACTTGGCCAAAAGCTCGCCAGCACGTTTGATAAAGGCCGACGCATCGCTCACTCGATTGCTGGCTTCGATGCCGATGGAAGCGTCTTCTCGGGCCAGCTTTAAGAAGTAGGGGTACTCGATGCTGCGCAGCGCTGCGTGTACGGCTGGAGCGTCGAGATCCTCGAGCGATGAGATGAGCACATGCTCTGGCGTTGCGATGCCCTGCCCGATCAGCACCAGCTTGCACTGCACCTTGTGCAGGCACAGTCCGATGGCCAGAGCGTCAGGCCCGGTATAGGGCTGCGCGAGCAAATCGAGGAGCGCCGGCATCACCAGCTCATTGCGCGTGTCACCGCACAGCGACTCGACGATGTTGAAAACCAGGTCGGTCGGCTGGCTCCTGAGCTTTGCCAGCACCTCGCCAATGTCTCGACCGTGCACGCCGATGATTTCGGTGTCCAGCCCGTAGTCGCTAATGCCCTGGCAGACGGCTCGTGCGGACTCCTCTACCGCACTCACGTCGACCCCTGACGAGGCGACGAGCTCCTCATCATAGTCGGTGTTGTAGATCAGTCGTACAGTGCGCAAGCCATTATGGTAGCGGCGCCTCACTTGCCGGATCCAGTCCATAGCGTGCGAGTAGGTTCAGGAGAATCGGCTGCGTGCGCGCGGCCACCTCGGCAACCGTTGGCTTGTGTGCATCGGCGGCCATGGCTTCGAGCAGCGAGACCGGCCCGGGACCGCTGAGTCCACAGGGCACGATGCAGTGCCAGGCCTCTGGCGGCGTGCACACATTGAGGGCAAAGCCGTGAATACTGACCCCGCGGCGAACATGCAATCCACACGCAGCCAGCTTGCGCTCGCCAAGCCACAGCCCTGCCTGGTCGCGTCGCCAGCGCGCTCCCGCCACGCCATAGCTGTTGGCGACTTCGGCCAGGCCTTCGGCAAGCGCCGCCAGGAAGGCCGACACCCGCACGCCTATCGACACAATGGGGTAGACCATCAACTGCCCCGGCCCGTGATAGGTGACGTCTCCACCGCGCCCGATATCCACCAAATCGATGCCGCGTCGAGTCAGTTCCTCGCGCGGCAAAAGCAGATGCGCGTCCTGGCTGCTTCGCCCTCTGGTCACGATGGCCTCGTGCTCACACAGAATGAGGTGCGCGCGCGAGGCATCGCCGGCAAGAATGGCTTCGCGCCGCTCCTCCATCTCGGCGAGACAGTCCGAATAGGAGATGCGACCGCGATAGCTCACTTGCGCTCTAGCTCAGAACGGCGTCCAGAAAACGCTGATCGATCTGCGGTACCTGAATCGGTCGCCACGTGATGCCGACCTCTCTTGCGCACAGTTCCGTTATCCAATCGCGCCCACAGAGCACGCGAACGTGGCCGCCTTCGCGGGCCAGCTCGACGTCGGCTTCTTCCGAGAGCTCGCATGGCGAGAGCAAGAGTCCGGAGTTGAGATCCTTTGCGTGCAAGCCGGCGCGCAATTCACCGACGCCACGCCTATCGACAAGCTCGGGACCGGAGCGAACCCCGATGAGGGTCTCGTCGACGGCTCCTGGTGCGGTCGCCAGCGCATAGCTGCTTCGGTCGACGCGCTTGAGCCAGGTGATGTCAGTCCATCCGGTCTCCTGCAAGTAGACGTAGGCGATGCGCTCAAGCATCTGTGGAGCCAGATGAGCCAGACGGCTCATCATCTCGGCTTCGACAGCGGCCGCGTAATTCTCGGAAGCCGAGCTGAGCGCCGCAGCGGCCAGGTCGACCACCGAACGTCCCATGTCGGGCCCGGCGGAGAACAAGTCCTTGCCGTGATAGCGGACCAGCGGATGCAGGCCGCGGGAGAGGCGGCGCTGCTCCGACACCAGAAGCACGCCCTTGACCATGCGCCAGACTTGATCGGCCTGTCCTTCGAGCAGGCCATGGCGGATCAGACTCTGGGTCAGTTGGCGAACGGGCATGGTCTGCCCGGTCGGCAATTGCGAGAGAATCGTGAGGGCCGAGCGAACCAGGCTGGCGCTCGGTCCACCCTGCACGTCGATGACCTGGATGGGCGCACCTGCCACATCGCGCGCGTGGCCATTGTGATTGCCTCGCGCACTCTGCGGTGCCTCGCGTTCCCGATCGCGACCTCGATCGCGCTCGTAGGGACGCTCGCTTCGACTCGTGGACTCCGCTCGCTCGCGCGGCTCGCCGCGGCCTCGCCGACGTCGGCGGGTTCGCTCGCCACGCTCCTTCTCTCGATCGCGATCTCGTCCGCGCTCGCGATCGCGAGGCCGATGCCTCTCTGCGCGAATTTCGGGAAGCATGAGCCGGTCCTCGTCCTGGGTCAGCTCGTCTTTGTATTCGTTGAGCTCGGCGGCTGAACGGGTCGTGGCGCCGGCTCCGTAGAGCTCGACCAGCGCTTGCTCCTCTTCGGTCAGGGGCACGGGCGGAGTCAAAGGCTCTTCCTCGAGCGCCTCTGCCTCCACGCTTGCACCACTTCCATCGCCATTGGCCAGCTCGATGGCC
>JAHEAK010000576.1:0-2457 GCA_024642805.1 Kofleriaceae bacterium
CTTGCGAGCCAAAAAGTCCAGAGCCGCTCATGTCGACCAGCAGCATCACGGTTCGGTCACGCTCCTCGACGAAGAGCTTGATGTGCGTCTCGTTCATGCGAGCCGAGACGTTCCAGTCGATGGTGCGCACATCGTCGCCTGGTCGATACTCGCGAACTTCAGAGAATGCCATGCCGCGCCCCTTGAAGACGGACTGGTAGTGACCGGCAAGGCGATCGTTGACTAACCTCGATGTCGAGATTTCGATCTTGCGGATCTTCTTGAGTAGCTCGCGCGAGAGCATGTGCGTGCTAAGGCACTTCCACCTTTTCAAAGAGACGGCGAATCACATCTTCACTGGTAATTTCCTCGGCCTCGGCCTCGTAGGTCAGCACCAGGCGATGGCGCAGGACATCGTGACCGACCGCTTTGACGTCTTCGGGGGTGACGTAGCCGCGATGACGCAGGAATGCGTGTGCGCGGGCTGCCATGGCCAAGAAGATCGAGGCACGTGGCGAGGCGCCGTATTCCACTAGCGATGCCACATCGCCAAGACCGTACTCGGCGGGATTTCGCGTGGCCTGCACGACATCGATCATGTAGTTGCGAATGGTGTCGTCGATGTAGATTCTCGACACCAGGGCGCGGGCCGCCAAGAGCTCCTCTCGCGAGGACACCTTCTTGACTTCGACCCGCTCCTCGCTGGTCATGCGATCCATGATCACGCGCTCTTCCGCCTTGGTGGGATAGCCGACGCGAATCATGAGCATGAAGCGATCGAGCTGCGCCTCGGGCAACGCATAGGTACCCTCGTGCTCGATAGGATTCTGGGTGGCCATGACCATGAAGGGCGATGGCAGCGGATCGGTTTGATCGCCAATGGTGACCTGGCGCTCTTGCATGGCCTCGAGGAGGGCCGACTGGACCTTGGCCGGCGCGCGGTTGATTTCGTCGGCGAGGACGAGATTGGCGAAGATCGGGCCGTGCTTCTTGCTGAACTCGCCCGAGTGCATGTTGTAGATGGTGGTGCCGGTGATATCGGCTGGCAGCAGATCGGGCGTGAACTGGATGCGCTGAAAGCTGGCATCCAGGGTCTGCGCCAAGGTCTTGACCGTCAGCGTCTTGGCAAGCCCTGGCACGCCTTCGATTAGACAGTGCCCGCCGCACAGAAGACCAATGAGCATGCGCTCGACCATGTAGCGCTGACCAACGACGACCTTGCCGAGCTCGTCGCTGATCGTGTCGATGAACACACTTTGCCGTTCAACGAGCTCGTTGACGGCGTTGACTTCATCATTGCCCTTCACGCGGTACCCCCGATCTCTGCGCTCATTGCGCTACCGATGTCTCTCAATCTACTCGCCGTGCGGAAGCCGCCTAGCGCTTTTCGATGGGCTGGACCACCTGGTCGCGATTGCCTTCGTAGATCTGCGACGGCCTGAAGATGCGATTGTCTTCGAGCTGTTCCAGCCAGTGCGCGAGCCAGCCAGCGGTTCGCGCCATGGCAAAGATGGGCGTGAAGCAATCCGTCGGCACTCCGAGTTTTTCGTAAACAATGCCGCTGTAGAAGTCGACATTTGGGTATACGCCCTTGTCGCCAACCAGGTCTTCCATGGCCTTCTCAAGCTCGACCGCCACATCGTAGATGGGCGTGCTGCCGAGTTGCTCGAAGACCTGCGTGGCCAGCTTCTGCAAGACGGTGGCTCGCGGATCTTTGACCTTGTACACGCGGTGGCCAAAGCCCGGCACCTTGCGCTTGTTCTTGACTTGATCTTCCGCCCAGGCGCGCACGCCGCCCTTGGGAATGGCGCGTAGGGTGGCGAGGACATCCTCGTTTGCGCCACCATGCAAGGGGCCAGCAAGGGTCGCGACCGCCGCCGAGACCACCGCGTAGGGGTCTGCCAGGGTCGAACCGGTCACGCGCGCAGCGAAGGTCGAAGCGTTCATACCGTGCTCGGCGTGCAGCGTGAGTGCGACGTCCATGACCTTGACGGCCAGAGCCGCAGGCTCGCGCTCGGTGAGCATGTACAGGAAGTTGGCCGCGTGGCTCAGATCGTCGCGAGGAGCCACGGGCTCATCACCACCGCGGATGCGATGCCAGGCCGCCACCATCGTCGGCGTCTTGGTGAAGATGCGCATGGCGGCGCCCCAGTGTTGATCGACAGGGTTGTCGAACATGGCCGGCGGATAGAACATGCCGCAGGCGGACATGCAGGCGACCAGCGCGTCCATGGGGTGACCGCTCTCGGGCAGGCACTTGAGGAAATCGGTGATGCGGTACTTGAGACGTCGGTGGTTGCGAAGCTCGCCGATGAAGTGCGAAAGCTGGCTGGCGTTTGGCAGGGCGCCCTTGAGCAGGAGGTGGGCGACCTCCTCGAACGAACAATTTTCCGCTAGAGTCTCAATGGGATAGCCCCGGTAGCAGAGCTTGCCCGCTTGGCCGTCGATCAATCCAATCTTCGAGCGCGTGGCCGGCAC
>JAHEAK010000576.1:2467-3983 GCA_024642805.1 Kofleriaceae bacterium
CGTCATCTTTGCTACTCCTCAACCGTGCTTGGGGGTCAAAAATATAGTCGTTTTAGGTACCTGCTGCTATCATCGCCCGAATGAAAGACGGGGAATCGACAGCACCCGAGGCCGAAGCAGAAACCAGCCTGACCCCGATGGATTTCTCGACCTTCGTTCTCAGCCTTGCCTCGACGGCCATGGTGAACCTCGGCATGGTAGAAGATCAGAGCAAGATGGGCGAGCCCGACCTGCAAGCGGCAAGACAGCTGATTGATATAATTGGTGTTTTGGAGCAAAAGACGCGCGGCAATCTCACCGAGTCGGAAGACAAGATGCTCAAGAGCTTGCTCTACGATCTGCGAGTCCACTACTGCGATGCGCAGAAGCGCTAGCTATCTCGCGCTCGGCCTTTTGGCTGTGAGCGCCTGTCGTGAGCGCAAGGCGCCACGAAACGATGCGCCTGCCAAGGAACTCGAGAGCGCAGGCGACGTCGCTCTCGTTGGCAATGACGAGCCGGTTCGCATCGTCTACCCGGCCGCCCCGGGCTCCTTTGTCGAACTGAGCGAAGAGCTCGCGCCCTCGGTCGTGCACCTGCGATCGACGCACAAGGTGAGCGGAGGCCCTGGCGAACTCGTGCCCAGTGCCGGTGACTCCTATGCCCTCGGTACTGCGTTCGTGCTCGATCGCGAAGGTCATCTGGTCACCAACGAGCACATCATCGCAACGGCTCCGGAGCTGCGCGTCGTGCTCGCCGATGGCAGTGAGCTGACCGCGCGCGTGGTCGGCCGCGACAGCAAGCTCGATCTGGCCTTGCTCAAGATCGACGCCCCGGTCGCCATGCTCAAGCCCGTGCGCCTCGGTGAGTCGGGAGCGCTCAAGGTCGGCGAGTGGGTCCTGGCACTTGGCAATCCGCAAGGCACCGAGGTCACCGCCAGCGCCGGCATCATCTCCTCACTCGGCGCCAGCGAGCGCGACAACATCGCCGGCACGCGCACCAACTACCAGAGCTTTCTGCAGACCGACGCCACCATCAACGTCGGCAACTCTGGCGGACCGCTCATCGACACCTCAGGCGCCGTCATCGGCATTTGCAGCGCCATCGAAAGCAGTGGCGATAAGGTCAACCTGGTCGTGCCCATCGATCGCGCTAAGCAAATCTTTCCGATGCTCAAGAAGGATGGCCGAGTCACTCGAGCATGGCTTGGCGTCTTCGTGCACCCGGTCACCGCAGAGCTCGCCAAGGAGCGTGGCCTGGAACAAGCCTCCGGTGCGCTGGTCTCGGAGGTCGTGCCCAGCAGCCCGGCCGCCAAAGCGGGTGTGAAAGCCGGCGACGTCATCATCGAGTTCGATGGCAAGAAGGTCGACCACCGCAACTTGCCCTGGCTCGCCTCGACCTCAGGTCTCGGTCGCAAGATTCCGGTGCTGGTCTGGCGCGCAGGCCAGGCGCGCGAGCTGATGCTGGTTGGCGAAAAGATGCCTGAATAGGCCATCAGCCGCGCAGATTCAGAAGAACACCGGCTCGACGAAACCGACC
>JAHEAK010000577.1 GCA_024642805.1 Kofleriaceae bacterium
CGGCATGCGCGCGCAAGCTGAGCAGCCATTTCGTGGCACATCGTGGTACACGGGGGCGCATGAGCGAACCTCTCTTGACTAGCGTGCACGACATTCGTTTGGTGGCGGTACTGGGTGCCGGAACCATGGGCCACGGCATCGCACAGGTGGCGGCGATGAACGGTTTCAAGGTGGCCCTCTTCGATATCAAGGAAGAGTTCCTGTCTTCGGCCCTCGAGAAAATCGCCGCCAACCTGGACAAGGGCGTTGCCAAAGGCAAGCTCAGCCAGGAGCTGCGCGAGTCGACCATTGCTAACTTGCGGACCAGCACCGAGGTCGCTGACGCCTGCGCGGGCGCACACCTGGTCATCGAAGCTGTACCAGAGTCCATCGAGCTCAAGCGCAAGCTCTTTGCGGAAGTGACGCGCGTTGCGCATCCCGGAGCCATCATGGCCAGCAACACCAGTTCGCTGTCCATTGCGCAGATCGCCTCTGGCATGCCACGTCCAGAGCGCTTCATCGGCATGCACTTCTTCAATCCCGTGCACATCATGAAGCTCGCCGAAATCGTCAAGCACGAGGGCAGCGACGAGGCGGTGGTGGCCTGTGCCCGCGATCTGGCTGACAAAATCGGCAAGACGGCGATCACGGTCAAGGACACGCCCGGCTTTGCGTCCTCGCGCCTGGGCCTGGTGCTGGGGCTCGAGGCCATGCGCATGGTCGAGCAAGGGGTGGCATCGGCTGAGGACATCGACACCGCCATGAAGCTTGGCTACGGGCATCCAATGGGCCCGCTCGAGCTCACGGATCTGGTTGGCCTCGACGTGCGCCTCAGCATCGCCGACTACCTGAGCCAGACGGTCAGCGAAGCCTTCACGGCTCCGGACTTGCTGCGAAGCCTGGTCGCCGAGGGCAAGCTCGGCAAGAAGTCCGGGCAGGGTTTCTACCGCTGGCTCGATGGCAAGCGCGCCTAGCGAGAAGGTCGAGGACAGGGAGGCCTCGACCCTCGCCGAAAGAGGGGGCCTAAAAGAAGAAGTAGGTGATGCCCATCGTGCCCTGCAGTCGACCGGCGAGGATGGCCGAATCGCTGGCCTGGTCGAGCACCATGGCTACCCCGAGGGAGGAGCTTAGTGCCACGTTCGGGGCCAAGAAGACCCGAATCTTGGCGCCGAGCTCCAGGTGCGCGTCGTTTTGACTACCGGTGTCGCTATCGGTGTTGAGTAGGCCGATGCCGCCACCCAGGCTGAAGTCGCTGAGCGCGCCGGCGTGCAGTTGATAGTAGAAGCGTCCGGCCACCAAGACGGTGGTGTTGGCGCGATCGAAGACGCCGACGATGGCCTCGACGTGATAGGAGGGCGCTTGATAGACGAGGGTCGGGCCAGAGGGGCCACTGAGCATGCTCTCGACCCCGATGCCGATTCCGCTGGCGGCGCTGGCGCTGCCCATACCCAGGTCGTCGCCATAGGAGCTCTTCTCGCGGACGCAGAGGAGCGCGACGCTCACGAGCAATAGTCTAATCGCTGCAGGCATTTAGCTTTTGGGATCGTTGCGAACGCAGTCGCGGGCGTTGTGGGCACAGGGGGGCAGCTTGAACTTGGTGACATCGTCAGGGGGCAGGGCAACACCATCCTGGCGCACTTCGAAGTGCAGGTGCGGGCCGGTCGCTCGCCCACTGGAGCCGACCGTTCCGATGACCGTGTTGGCGGGAACGAAGTCGCCCTTTTTGACCTTGATGCTCTGCAGATGGGCATAGCGGGTTTGCAGACCCAGTCCGTGATCGACGATGACGATGCGCCCGTAGCTGCTGCTGCGCTGGGCGCGCAAGACAATGCCGGGACCGGCCGCGTGCACCAGGGTCCCGCGATCGGCGACAAAGTCGACGCCTTTGTGGTGCTTGCGTCGCCTGTGCTTGACTGGATCTTCGCGCTCACCGAAGGGAGAACTCAGCTCGCCGGGAACCGGTTTGCGGGTCAGGATCGCCTCCGGCTGGGTGCTTGGCGGCAGGCGCTCTTCGAAGGGATGAAACACCGAAGTCGTCAGCCAGAGGACCCGATGGGCCGCATGCAGCGCGCGCAGCGGAGCTTGCATGCGCGCCTCCCACTGGCTGCGGCCAGCTTCTGGGTTGCCAGCTTCTGGGTTGGTGGACTCGGCGTTTGCCGTCTCGACCGATGCTGGCTTGGCCTTGGCGGCGCGCCGCTTCGAGGCGTCGGCCTGAACCAGCGCGGGCTGCAGCAGGAGAAGTAGGCCGACCAGCGAGAGGCTCACGATACGGCCGAAGCCGGGCGCCCGCGCGGCGAGCTGGGACCAGGGTCGCTTGCTGGAGGACTTCATGGTGGGTCGTGATGGTGCTAGCAAGTCGGGGGCGGATCAAGGGTCTGGGACCAACCAGGGTCTGGCCAGGCCTGCTTTTCTAACCATATGATAGGTAAGGGAAATATGCCCTTTGCCCGGCCTGGCCGAGGCTGTAGACTGCGCCCGCCCATGCCGGCAAAACAAAAGATCGTCCTGGTCCTCACCCTGGCGAGCAGCCTCTTGCTGCTGCTGGCGGCCCTGCTCCTGCCCTGGTGGACGGGGGCGCTCGAGACCGGCAGCTTCCGGATCGATCCCCGATCGATGAGCATGTGCCTGGGCGGGGTGTGCCGCGGGTCGAAAGCCTTATCCCAGGTCGGCGAGGACGCGGCCGGCTGGTCGAGGCTTGGCAGCAGTGTCTTTGCGGCCAGCCTGGTTGCCTCGGCCACCTTGATGCTGAGCGCGCTGCGGACCTTCAAGAGCGCCGGGCAGCGAAGCTCAGTGCACTGGCTGGCGGGGCTGGTCTCAACCTTCGCGGGCTTGCTCAGTCTGCTCTTTGTTTGGCTGCACCCCGACTTCGGCGATTGGACGCCGAGCTACGGCATGGCCTGCGCCCTGGCCGGGGCCTTCGTTGGCGCGCTCGCCGCCTCGGCGGCATCTCGACAGCATCAGGGCTGATCCGCCCGCTCACCCTTACCAGCGCACGATGCCGCTCTTGCGGGTCTCCGGTTGGCAGTGCGGGCAGAAGAAGGCGTCAAAGCCACGCACGCCGGCCTTTCGGATCGGCGTCCCGCACACCGAACAGGGTTGCTTGTGGCGATTTCGCACCTTAAGAAAATCTCTAATCTTCTCATCCGTCGCCGGGCCACGGCTGGCGATCTCTGCGGTGGCGGTGCGCAGGACCTCGAAGATGGCCCTGTGCAGCCGCTCCAGCTCCTCGTCATCGAGCTTGCGCACGAAGGTCTTGGGGTGAATGCCAGCGGCAAAGAGCACTTCGTCGGCATAGGCATTGCCGAGACTATCGAGCGCGCCCTTGTCGAGGAGGAAGACCTTGACCTGGTCACGACGCTTTCGCGCTAACTCGGTGAAGGCCTCCAGGGTAAAGGCCTTGTCATCCAGAACGTCGATGCCGACCTTCTGGAAGCCGGGGATGAGCTCCACCTTGCCCTTGGGAATGACGTAGACCTTGCCCATCTGCACGTTGTCGCGGTAGCGCAGCTCGCGACCGTCTTGCAGATGTACGGTGAAAGCGCGGTCTCGGCGCGTCCCTTGGCCTTTGGGATGCACGGCGAGAGTGCCAGCCAGCATGGGCGCGATGATGAGGTCGATGGCCGGCTCGATCTGCAGTGCAAAGCAGACGAAGTGCAGGCGCCGGCTCACGGCCGTGATGGTGGCGCCGGCCAGTGCGTCATGAAGGCTGCCGGGGACGGCAAGGCGCAAAACGGGCGGCTTGTGCAGCTCGGCCGATGCGATGGTAGCGCCGCGCAGGGCCTCGTCGAGGCGTGGAATCGCATAGTCGAGATCGGGGCGCTCGGGCATGGCTGCGCGCTGAGTATGCACCGAGGAGCCAAGGCCCGCTGTCGGACCAGGTGCGATTTGCCTCGCCATGTGCGTGTGCTTAGCTCTTAGGCAAGCTGCTCGATGCGCGTTATGATCCGTAGGTGAGGTTTCTGTTGGGTCTGCTGGTGCTCGTGGGAGCATGTGGGCGCATCGG
>JAHEAK010000578.1 GCA_024642805.1 Kofleriaceae bacterium
TAGAGGTGAAAACGCAGGAGCAGCATGCCCTTGCGACGGCGCAAGAGATCACGAGGGATGCTGTAGATGGCCAAGAGTGGCAGTGCCAGGCCATAGAGAGCCGTGAAGAGCACCAGGGCCGGAATACTTAGAAGCCGACGACTCCACTTGGCGGTGAAGGTCTCCTGCAGCATGCCCTCGCGACCGGTGCGAGGCGCGACGGGCTTTATGAGAGGCGCAGCCTCTGTGGCTCTGGCCAGGCGCTTGTGCACCAAGGGCTCGGCGGCCACCGGCAAGGGCGCTGCCGTCGACGATCGTCGGCGTGCTCGGCTCTCGGAAGCTCTACTCGGAGTCTGCACGTCGGGCATGGCGGCATAGCAGATAGCCTTGGCCCTGCCCTTGGCAAGTGAAAAGGGTAGGACCAGGCAGCGGCGGTTTTTGCCCTGGACGATAAGTCATTAAGAAAAAAGGGGAATTCGGATGGCAGCCAGCCCGAATCCCCCTCATTATTTTTCTGACTCGCCAGCCCCCGTGGACGCTCAGGCCAGGTTGCGGCGACGAATGATCACCGCCGCTACGCCTGCCAATACGGCCGCGTTGGCCATCAGCCAGAGCGAGTCCGCTCGCATGTATTGCACGTCGGAGACCGAGGCCAGGGCGTGGAAGAGCAGGTGCCCGGCGACACCCAGTGACAGGCCCGCCAGCGCACCGCGCAGCTTGCCGATTCCAAAAAGGAGCGCAACCACGCCCAAGGGCAGAAGCGCGCTAAAGAAGATGAGATTGCCGTGGCCGGAAGCGCCGAGCACAGCCAGGTCCCAGGCGGGCACACCGCGAGTCAGGCTATCGACGATTGGCAAGGAGCTAAGCGAAGCGGAGATGTAAGGCAGGAAGAAGAGGCCGCTGGCTCCGAAGAGCACTCCGCCACCAAAGCCAGCCCCGAGAGCAACGCGCTTGCGCGTGCTAGCCATGACAGCGCCGGCCAGGAGACCAGCAAGCAAGAGCTGCCAGGCGCCGGTCTGGCTGCGAGCCTTGAGCACCGCGGCCTCGGCATCGATGAGTCCAGCCCCGTAGCGCTCGGCGCTATAGCCCTGGGGCTGCATGGCCGTGTCCTTGAGAATTTGCTCGACCGCGTCGGGATTGCTCACGCCTTCGCCGACGATGAGCGCGGCGACACCAGCCGCGTGCGGAGAGGCCATCGAGGTACCCATGAAGGCGAAGTAATCGCTCTTGGTGGGATCGCCGACCACGATGGTGTTTTGCAGGACGCCATCAGGCTGGCCATCGCCGTTCTGATCCACGCGGGTGTTGCCGCCCGGTGCGGCGATGTCGAGGTTCTTGCCGTAATTGGAGTAGAAGGTGGTGCTGCGATCGAACTGCGTCGCGGCGACCGCCACCGCGCCAGCGTAGGCGGCGGGATAGCCGAGCTTCTTCTTGCCATCATTGCCAGCGGCGCAGATGACGGTCACACCCTTGGCGTGGGCGTACTTGACGGCTTTCTCGAGCACGCGCGAGGGGAAAGGTCCACCGAGGCTCATGTTGATGACCTGGGCGCCTTCGTCGGCCGCGTAGCGAATGGCGTCGGCGATGCCGCCCGTCGAGCCAGAGCCAGAGCCGCTAAGAACTTTTAGGGGCATGATCTTGACGTTGCGCGCCACGCCAGCCACGCCCTTGCCGTTGTTGGTGGCCTGGGCAATGGTGCCAGCGACGTGCGTGCCGTGGCCGTGATCATCGTTGGCATGGGTCGTGTTCTTCACGAAGTCGTAGGGCTTGACCATCTGCACGCCCTCCAGATCTTCGACCATGTGGAAAGGGCCGTAGTTCTCGTAGGCGACGCCGGTGTCGAGCACCGCCACCGTCACGCCCTCGCCATCGGCGAGCTTCCAGGCAGCGGGCATGTTGATCTGCCCCATATGCCACTGGTACTGGTACTTGGGATCGTTGGGGAATCCAGCCCACTCCGCGTCGATGAGGGGGGCAGCCACCATGTCGCTGGGATCGATCATGATCATCGCGTCTGGCTCGGCAATCTCGACCTCGCTGTGCTTGCTGAGGGCGGCCAAAATGGCGTCTCGGCGCTCGGCGGGAACGTGGGCCCGGTAGAACTGCTCGTCGGCGCTCTGATCGGAAACCAGAACCAGATCGATGCCGAGCTCGCTCTCGATGGCGGCAACCTGCGCGGCGCTCACATCGTCGGCAAGGTCGACCAGGATGTCGTCAGGATCGGCGCCAAGAGCGGCCATTCGATCGGCTTCAATCTCAGAGCGAGTGGCGCCGTTTTGCTCATCGGGCTGGAAGTAGAACCAGACCACCAGCATGGCAACCAGGAGGAGGACCCAGAGGATCTTGGAACGACCGCGTTGACCCGATTTTTCGCCCATAGCTCTTAGTATAGCGGGCGTTTCCCCAGAGGCCTTAAATCATTTCGGCCACAAAAGCCGAGAGTTCGTCACACGAGCCCGGCTAGATCCTTGATAGATCAAGATCGATGTAGGCACATGAATGCGCCGCCGACTCAGATCGTTCAGATCATAATGACAATGGAGCCGTCTTCATCCTCTTCGTCAACTTCGCCGAGGGTGAGCTGGGTGTCCATCTCGCGATCTTCGGTAAGCGTCTCCAGGTACTGCTTGATGGCGGGAACACCATCGACCATGCGCTGCACATACTCTCGGCCGAGGAAGAGCACGGTCGAGGGCGTGAGGGCCCGCACCGACGCGGTGGTCGGCGACTTGCGGATGAGCGCCATCTCCCCGAAGAGCTCGCCGGTGCGCAGCGTGGCAAGCGCGGTGCTTTCGCCCTTCAGCACCTCTAGCTCGCCGGAGAGGACCACGAAGAGTCCGCGCCCCTCGTCGTTCTCGTGGATGATGTCGGTGCCGCCAACCACATCGTGCTCGGTGAAGCGCCGCAAGAGATCGCGCTGCTGACTCTTGGAAAAGGGCCGGAAGAGAGGCGAGCGAGCCATCAGATTGGAGAGCAGGCGTGAAGTTGTGCAGCGCCGTTGCCACCTGCTCAAGCTCGTCGGCGAGACTTCCGAGCGAGGCGCGGGTGAGCTCGATGAGGTCTGCCTCGCCGACCACGGCCACCGAGGCCGAGCGCGGCTGATGGCTGAGCAGGGCCATCTCGCCAAACACCGAGTTCTCACCAAGCTGCGCCAAGTTGCGCTCGCGACCCAGCCCGTCGGTATCGAAGACCCGCACGCTACCGGTGGCGACCAAAAAGAAGCTCTGCCCCGGCTCGCCTTCGCGGATCGCGAGCTGGCCATCGGCCATGCGGCGCACGACCAAGGTCGAGAGCACCCGGCGAAAGGCGGTCTCGCTCAGGCCGGAGAGCAGGGGAATAGGGTGCAAGGCTTCTGGGAATTCCGCAAAGCCATCGGTGCAGGTGGTAGCGCGAATGGTGGCCAGCCCAACCAGATCCGGGGCCGGACCTGCTTGCAAGTTGGGAGCGGGAGTCTCGGAACCAGGCTCAGGCAGGTTGATGCGCGCGGCAAATTTCCCGACGAGAGAGCTTTCCGAGCCGTAGTGCATGACCAGACCGGTGAGCAGGTCCTCGGCAGGATCGCCGTAGCTCTCGAGAACCTTCGCGATGACCAGCGCGCACAGTGGGTGCCCGGCCTTCATCGCGTACCAGGCGGTCGCCCGAAAGATCTTGCAGGCCGCCTCTACCTGACCGAGAGCGGCCACGCAGTCGGCGACGCGTATGCGCGCTTCGTAATCGAGCGGATGGGCCGCCACAATCGCGTCGTAGATTTGCAGGGCTGGTAGGATCTTTCCGCCCGCAAAGAGAACCAGCCCGTGAGACTTAAGCTCGGCAATTGTGGCCATCGCACTACCCTACCGCAGTCTCTTTGCAAGCTCGTGCCCGCCAAGCTGTGGATCCTGATTTTCTGAAAAATACTTTCAAGCCTAAAGGATCGC
This sequence comes from Kofleriaceae bacterium, assembly GCA_024642805.1. GTDB lineage: Bacteria > Myxococcota_A > Polyangia > Haliangiales > Haliangiaceae > NORP324. The sequence continues at coordinate 3,897 of JAHEAK010000578.1, forward strand.
CGTGAAACCCTGTGTCAAATGCAAAGCAGAGCTCCCCGATACGGCCGGGCACTGTGTCTACTGCGGCACGCGACA
>JAHEAK010000579.1 GCA_024642805.1 Kofleriaceae bacterium
ACTGCAGCCCTATGCCTCGCAAACCCGCACTCATCGGCCTGGTCCTCTTCGTCATGAGTTGCGAGTCCAGCGCCAAGGCGCCGTTAGAACCCGTGCCCGCTGCTTCGCGTCCCGTGGTCGACGAGCCCGTGAGCAAGACGCCTGCGCCTCGCGACCTGACCCGGAATCCACCGCTCATCGATGTGGGCGCGGGCGAGATGTACGTGGGCACCTTGAGCACCAACCAGCGTTTGAGCGCGATGCACCCTTCCGAATACTGTCTCGACGACGACAAGCTGTACCAGGGCGCACAGTTTCGCCTGGGAGCGCTCAACGTCTTTGGCGTGGATGAGGAGTTGCGCGCGCTGGCAGCACATGGACCAGTGGCTGTGAGCGCTGAAAAGAAGCTGGGCTTGCTATCGCGCCTGCGCGAGCTTGGGCCATGCCCCGAGAACTATGAACCCGAGATGGTGCAGATGCGCAGCGACTGGGTGCCGCTGGAGGGTGGGCCAAACAGCACCCGCGCTCTGCTCAACGGACTTGCCTATCTCGATGCCACAAAGGTCCAGGCCGTAGACATGTTCGCACCACTTGATGGCGATAAGGAGACGGTGCGCTTTCGCATTCGCAATCCCTTTACCCTGCCATTGGCGAGTCTGAAATTCACGGCGCACTATGAAGGGGGGCCTGGCAAGCCCATGCCATCCTATCTCGACAAGACCCTGGCCCTCGAGCCAGGTGCCTGGGCTGAACTCGAGCTACCTAGGCACATTGCGGAGGAGACACCTCTTCCTAGCAAGCGTGGCTCCGAGTTGCGAAGCGTCGAGCTGACAGGCAGCTTAGGGCGCGCCACCCTCGAGATCGAGCTCTTCGTACCGCGCTATGATGGGCGCTAGCGCTCGCCGCACAGGAAGGACAAGGCGTTTGCGACTTGTCGACCGAGCACCGCAAGTGGCTCCTCGCCATCGCGATAGAGCAGGAGGTAGAGCTTGGCTTCCAGGTCGACAGGGGCCTTGTATCGCCAGGTTCTAAGAGAAACTCCATCTGCCAGTAGCAGTATGTCGCTGGTGTCCGTCGGCGGCTCCTCTAAAGGGCGCCCATAGCGCTTGAGCACGTCGATGAGTATGCGCGCCGACACGATGCCGAGCTCGTGCTCACCGCGCTGTAGTCGGTAGTTACCATCGGCCGCGATCAGCTCGACAGCCACGAGCAAACCCTCGGGCGTGATCTGCTCGTCGATTTGGGCACTATGCGTCAAGGAGCTCGACCAGGGCCTCATCAAGGAGGTCGGGACTTGCATCCGTGATGACCGCCGTGCCAGCCGGGGAACGCAGCTCGACGACCGGCCCTTGCAGGCAGCGGTCGAGACAGTTGCGCGGCACGATGTCGAATGCCGATTTGTCATCCTCAAGGCGCGCTTGGCGGACGTCGACGAGATGGTTGAGGCAGGGCAGGGCGCCATAGTTCTGACAGCCGCCAGTGCACACGACGACCTGGGTGGCGTGCTCGAGGCGCATGGATAAGGCCGGAGTCAGACCCAGGCCTGCGTAGAGCTTGGCGGCCGGGACACCGAGGTCGATGGCGCGGTCTTCAATGTCGGAAGCGCTTACCTGACCGTCTTCGGCGATGTCTTCGATCTCGCCAGCCATTCTCATGATGGCCGCCATGTCCATGCCCTTGTGGGTTTTTGCTTTTGGGGTTCCAAGCAGGCTCATATCGCAGTCTCCGCGCGTGGGTTGTGTGTGCGTGTCTACACAGTGGCCCCGGAAATTGCAATGCTGCTCGAGCAGGCTGGCCGGGCGCAAATCGAGGCTGCGCGAGCCCACGAGCCTCTAGAGCCCGCTGAGCTTCCCGTCGGTATGGCTCCTTTCGGAATGCGAGGGCGGTCTGGCTGCACACCCTTGTGAGCAGGGCTCGCCTGAGATTGGCGCTTTGTTTCAGCTAGGTGATTTGTTAGACAAGAGGTATGCCTCAGACCGGTGCCTTTGAATCCGAGTTGCGTGAACGAGCCACCGATATGTGTGAGCTGTGCCGGGCGGCAGGTGAGCTGGGCATTCGCCCGGTTCCTCCCGCGGCCGACTCGGCGGCTCGCTGTATCCTGGTCTGCGAGACCTGCATCTCGCAGATCGAAGGCACCGCCGAGCTCGATGACAAGCACTGGTTCTGTCTGCGCGAGGCCGTGTGGAGCGAGGTTCCCGTGGTTCAGGTGCAGAGCTATCGCTTGCTGCGTCGTCTCGAGGGCAGCGCATGGGCAGACGATCTGCTCACCCAGATTTACTTGAGCGATGAGGTCAAGGCCTGGGCCGATGCGATCGACAATGCCAAGGCCCAAGGTGTCAAGACCCTCGATAGCAACGGCACCGAGCTCTTTGACGGCGACGCGGTTACGCTCATCAAAGACCTCGAGGTCAAGGGGGCAGGCTTTACTGCCAAGCGCGGCACCCTGGTCAAGAACATCCGACTCATCGATGATCCTGACAACATCGAGGGGCGCGTCAACAAGATCACCATCGTGCTCAAGACGCAGTTCCTCAAGCGGGCCTAGCGTAAAGAAGGCCGCTCCTGGCCGCTCCTGGCCGGCCCTTGCCGCCTTGTGCCATGGCGCGCGGTGCTATGATCGCGCAAGTGAGGAGAGCCGCTGGCCTGGGCGTTGCCGTCTTGTTGTGGATGCCGATTTCGGCGCGTGCACAGCCGGGTGCGAGCCCACCCTCGTCACAACCGACGGCAAACGAAGGCGGCGATCCGCCATCGCCCGACCGCCAGCCATCGCCCGACAGCCAGCCATCGCCACCAACGCCCGATGACCAGGCCACCGAGGAGCCGGCGCCGACCAAGCCAGCGGAGCTCGTCGAGGCCGAGCGAATCTATCAGCGTTACCTTCGACACTTCCTGCCCGGTCAAGCAACGCAGATCATCGATACCGCCATCGATCTAGTCGACCTGTATTACGAGCTGCCGGCCTTGTGGAAGAGCATCAAAGACGACCCGGTGGTGCGCGCGGTGTGGGGGCAGATGAAGCTGCAGTACAAGCCGACCGTGCACTGGTCGACCTACGCGGGTGGCCTGGCCGAGTCGACGGGCTATGCGGGCCTTACAGCTGGTGTGGCGGTAGATGTCACGGCTCCCCTTTGTCGCTATGTCGGAGCCGAGGCCAACACCCACGGCTATTACTACAACGGAGCGGGCCTGAGCTACGACACCCGTGGCACGGCCTGTTTGCCATGGGGGCCTTTCTCTTTCGAATTTGGCCTGCTCCGCCAGCGCGAGTTGCGGGTTGGTATTTCGAGTGCGCCCTCACTGCCGAACGCGCGCTACAACGCCGATGGCTTCGAGATGCGAATTCGCAGTTATCGCTGGCTAGACCGAGCGTGGCAGGCGCAACTCTCGCCGGTCGACATCTTGTTTCGAACCTATAGCGTGCCCGGTGATGATGCGATTCCGAACTATTCTGCTTTTCAGATCGATGGCAGCTTCTTTCGCTACCTGAGCTACGGGAAGGGATTCTTGGGTGCCAATCGCCAGATCGACGCGGTGCATTTTGATGTCGCCGGCGTCGAGGACACTCAACTGCTCCACCTCGGCGCCAACGTCTTGACGATCTCGCCGATCAAGTGGACGGGGGCCCGACTGGCCGATGATCTCTACCTGGACGGCTACGCGGGCTTCTCACAGGCTCGCATCGTCGACCTCGATGCGATTGATGAGCCCCTGGAGAACCGCTTCTTCTTCGCCGCCGGTCTCGAACTCGACAAGGGCAACGCCGACTGGCAATCCACCTTTCGCTATCGACGTCGGACCTTGCCCGACTCCGATTTTCGATTGCTCTCCGAAGATCGCGCCGATGCCAGCTTGCAGTTGGTCCGCGAGTTCGACTTGAGCAGCGTGAGCGCCTACGGAGCCTATACCAAGCAGCTCGCGGCGCCGGCCGGTAGCGATCCACTGCTCAGCTCGCTCAGTTACGGCGTGGAGGGTAAGTACGGTCGCTACCTCGT
>JAHEAK010000580.1 GCA_024642805.1 Kofleriaceae bacterium
TGTATGCGCTCTCGGGGGCAGGGAAGACCGCCACTTCGTCCTTCTTTACGAGCTTGTACTCGACTCGGGTCTGCGGGACTTCTTTGGGAGTCGTTTCTGGATCGAGCACGGATGCAGGAACGGTCTCGACCTTCATGCCATCCGAGCCGCAAGCAGAAGACTGGCCAAGCGCCAGTAGGGCAAGGGCGGAAACAACTAGGCGCGTCATGCGCCCATCATAGCGAGCGCCCGCGCGCCAGGTAAAGGCGCGCTCAGGCAGCGAGTGTGCTGCAATTACTTGCTGCGAGTGGCTGATTGCGGCTTTTTGGGGCCGCGCGCCGAGCTTCGAGCGGGCGCCGTGCCCGCTTTGGCTGGTCCGCCCGTGCGCGCCGGTGCGTTGCCAGCGCGTCCTGCGGACTTTGCTGAGGCGCTCCTCGGACCGCGCGAAGCTGAGCGACCGGCTGGGCGCCCGCCGGGTCGACCACCGCGATCGGGTCGACGACCGCGTTGTGGTTCAGGCTTGGGAGCGGAGCGCTTGCCGGGAACGGGCACAGCCTCTTGGCAGTGATAGTCGTGATCGTTGTCGACGGGCACTTTCATGCCGATGAGCTTTTCGATGTCACGAAGGTAATCACCTTCGGTCTGATCACAAAATGAGATCGCGGTGCCACTCTTGCCAGCGCGGGCTGTGCGACCGATGCGGTGCACATAGCTCTCGGGCTCGTTTGGCAAGTCGTAGTTGAAAACGTGCGAGACACCTTCGACATCCAGGCCGCGCGAGGCCAGATCGGTGGCAACCAGCAGCCTGACGTTTCCGTTGCGGAAGCCGTCTAGGGCCTTGTTGCGGGCACTCTGCGACTTGTTGCCATGGATGGCGGCCGCGTTGATCTTGTCCTTGCTGAGCTGCTCGACCAGGCGATTGGCACCGTGCTTGGTGCGGGTGAAGACGATGCCGCGTTCAACTTCGTCTTCCTCGACCAGCCAGCTGAGCAGGCGCTTTTTGTCGGCGCGATCGACGAACATGACGCTCTGATCGATCTTCTCGACCGTGGTCGCTTGCGGCGTGACTTCGACACTGACGGGATTGTGCAGGAAGGAGTCGGCGAGCTTGGTGATGGCTGCCGGCATGGTCGCCGAGAAGAGCAGGTTCTGGCGCTGCTTTGGCAACATCGCCATGACCCGGCGCACGTCGTGCACAAAGCCCATGTCGAGCATGCGATCGGCCTCGTCGAGCACGAAGAAATCGACGTGCGAGAGGTCGACGAACTGACGGCCCGCCAGGTCCAAAAGGCGCCCCGGTGTGGCCACCAGGATGTCGAGACCGCGCCGCAGCTCTTTGATTTGTGGATTCTCGTTGACGCCGCCGAAGATCACGAAGTGGCGCGACTTTAGGTGCCGACCGTAGTTGCTGAGACTTTCACCGATTTGAGCGGCAAGCTCGCGAGTCGGCGTGAGAATGAGCGCGCGAATGTGCACCTTGCCGCGCTCACTTGGCGATTGCGCCAGGTGTTGGAGAACCGGCAGGGAGAAGGCGGCCGTCTTGCCTGTGCCTGTTTGCGCGCAGCCGAGCACGTCGCGTCCCTCGAGAAGTGGAGGAATCGCCTGCAGCTGGATGGGCGTGGGAGTCTTGTAGTTTTGCTCGGCGAGCGCACGTTGCAGCGGCTCGATGAGTTGTAGGTCTTTAAATGTCGTCAAAATACGTCCTGGCTGCCGATGCCGCAGAGTGGGGCCGGCGAGGTCGCGCCTGCTTACCACTTATTTGTGCCCTTGAGGCAAGGCAAATCCCTCGGCGGAACAAGAAAGCGGATATCCTTCGAGCCTTTGGAGCAATGGCGATGAAGATATTGGTCATCAATTGTGGTTCTTCGAGCATTAAGTACCAGCTCATCGATCAGGGCAGCGGCATGACGATCGTCAAGGACAGCGTCGAGCGCGTCGCGGAGCTAGAGGGCGGCCATGCGCAGGCCCTGCGCTCCATCCTGGGCGGGCTGGCGGCTCACGAGATTTCTGCGGTGGGGCATCGTGTCGTGCACGGCGGCGAGAAGTTCTCCGACTCGGTGCTCATCGATAGCAGCGTGCTGGCCGCCATCGAGGCCTGCGTGCCTCTGGCGCCACTGCACAATCCAGCCAACCTGGCTGGCATTCGCGCCGCTCGCGAGATGTTGCCAGGGCTGGCACAGGTGGCCGTCTTCGATACGGCATTCCACGCGCGCATGCCGCGCCGCGCTCGCGCCTACGCCATCGATCGCGAACTGGCCGAGAAGGGCAGCATTCGCCGCTACGGTTTTCACGGCACCTCGCATGCGATGGTCGCTCAGCGCGCCGCCGACTTTTTGCAGCAACCGCTCAAAGAACTTCGCCTGATCAGCTGCCACCTTGGCAATGGTGCCAGCGCCTGCGCCATCGAGTATGGACACTCTGTCGACACCAGCATGGGCATGACGCCGCTCGAAGGCCTGGTCATGGGCACGCGCAGTGGCGACCTGGATCCGGGCGTGGTGCTCAAGCTGTGTCGTGAGCTTGGTGTCGATGCCACCGATGAGCTCCTCAATCGCAAGAGTGGTCTCGCCGGCTTGAGCGGGCTTGGCAATGACCTCCGCGACATCGAGAGTGCGGCCGCCCAGGGCCATGAAGGTGCACGGGCCGCCATCAACCTCTTTGCACACCGAGCAAAGAAGTACATCGGCGCCTACGCGGCCGTCATGGGCGGTATCGACGCCGTCATCTTCACTGGTGGTATCGGCCAAAACAGCGTGTCGATGCGCCAACGCATTCTGCAACATCTGGACTTTCTCGGTCTGCGTGTCGACGACGATCTCAATCGCGATGCTCGGGTCTCGGAGGAGCTACCGGTCGTCGATATCAGCACGAGGACGGCGAGAGTTCGTGCCCTGGTGGTTGCCACCAATGAGGAACTGCAGATTGCTCGCGAGACCGAGCGCATCGTGGCCAAGAGTGTGCGGCCTAGCGAACCGAGTCCAATACCCATTGCCATCAGTGCGCGCCACTGCCACCTGGATCGCGCCACCATGGACCAGCTCTTTGGTGTCGGCAGCGAGCTGGAGGTCTATAAGGAAATTTCTCAGCCCGGCCAGTTTGCCTCCAAGCAGAAGGTCAACTTGATCGGGCCTCGTGACCGCATCGACGAGGTACGTGTGCTCGGGCCCCTTCGCAACAAGAGCCAGTTCGAAATCTCGCGCACCGACGAATACAAATTGGGCGTCGATGCCCCGATTCGCGGCTCGGGGCAGGTCGAAGGATCGGCTCCGATCACCGTCGAGGGCCCCAAGGGTACGGTTCACATGGTGGAGGGGCTTATCTGCGCGCGTCGCCACATCCACATGCATCCCGATGACGCCAAGAACTTCGCCGTCAAGGATGGTGACGAGGTCGAGGTCGGCATCAAGGGCGGGCCGAGGGACCTCACCTTTGGCGACGTACTGGTGCGCGTAAGTGACAAGTACGTGCTCGAGATGCACATCGACACCGACGAGGCCAATGCCGCGGAGCTTTCGAGGGGTGCCGCTGGCGATCTGGTCTACGTCGCCCCCGCCGGTGACGTCCAGGCCGCCTTGCGTGCCCCCATCGGCAAGTAGCGACTCAGGTCGCCGGTGACTCGAGGTACAAGGAGGTCGGCTTGCGCTGATTGTAGCGGGCCGAGCGGCGCAAAACCGAGCGACTCCTTGAATCGCCGGCGTCCTGGTGAAAAACTGCCGGCTCCATGGGATTCAAAAAACGAGCTCTCCAACCTGTTGCCTCTGCCAAGCCCAAAGCCAAGACGCCAACCGGGGCGGAATCGGTTCGATGGGACCTTAGCGACCTATATGAGGGGGTCACGGACCCGCAGCTGGATGTCGACTTGCGCAACTTGCTGGCCATGGCCGAGCGCTTCGAGGCGCAGCATCGCGGCAAGCTCAAGGAGACCCTTGGCGAGGCACTCGAGCTCGATGCCCAGATGAGCTGCCTATCGGGCAAGATGATGGTCTATCTGT
>JAHEAK010000581.1 GCA_024642805.1 Kofleriaceae bacterium
CTCGCTTGTGTGCTCGCGCTACTCGCTGAACTCCCCTTGCCTGTGCTTGCGGCCTTGGCCAGCGCGTCGCCACCGGCTTTGGCGGCCGCGGGCTCCGCCTCCGGCTTGGCATACTCGCTCGGCTTTGGAGCAACGAGCGCGCCGGTGTTGGCCTGGTTGGCGCACTCGATCGAGCAGTAGGTGACGACCCGCCCAGCACGCACGCGGGCGACCGGCGCATGCGTCGGATCGAGAGCGGCGTTACAGCTGGGACAAACTTGCGTCAACGATAGACCCACGGCAAAAGGCTAGGGAAAGGCCAGTACGGCGTCTTCCCCGTGCACTGCGATCAAAGAATCAATGTACTCCAGGGCGTGGTCCCTACGCGACATTAGGGCCGAGATTTCCTCGTCGTAGAGGAAGAGCTCAAAGGGCTCTATGTCGACATCCAGGACCTTACGAACGGCCGACTCCGTCAATTTGCGTAGTTCGGCCACCGTCGAACGTGAGAAGCGCTGGCAGCGCTCGAGGTAGGTGCGCGCTTTGGGATGGCCCGTCGCGCTTGGTCCAAAACTGAGGGTGTTGTCCATGAAATACAGGAGCTTCTGATCGGCACTCACACGCGCGTTTCCACCCGACCAGCGATCGGGATTGCTGATGAGAAAATCAAAGAGAACCATGTCGCTGATTTGCGCGATCAAGGGCAGCTGGTCATGGGGAATGTCGGCCCCCACCGTCAGATAACGTTTCCACGACACGATTCCTTCCATCGAATCCATGTCGAAGCCGTCGACCTTGCCGCGATCGATGACCGGTATCCACCAGCTGAGTTCGCCGACGACGAGACCATTTTCCTGGACCATTTCCGCTTGTAGTCGCGGCCGATACCCAATGCTCTCCGGATGCAGGTGGTCGATGAGATCGGCCGCTGTGAAGGCGCGACCAATCGCTGGCGGCACAGAGCTAAGCCCCAGCAAGCGGTTGAGTCGAAAGGCCACCACCTCGCGCTGCGGCACGGACTGCAGGTTGAGTTGACGCGGCTTGAAGGCCGCGCGCGCACCGTTTTCAAATTCGATGCGCAAGGAGATCGAAGAGCCGCCCTTGTTGAACTTCACGATCTTGACGGGCGAGTCACGGAGCGGGTCCAAGAGCATGTCATCGGAGACACCCATGAACATGCTGGTCGGCTCGACCTGGAAGTTGAGCTCCGTTGGCGGTGAGATCGGGGGCGCGTCGGCACGCATCCGCGGCGTGTCGTCAACAACCGAGGCTGCCAGCGCGTCCCGCTCCCAGGCGGCGTTGAGCAGACCGGTGGTGCGATAGCCGGCTACACAGAGCCCGGCCAACATGGAAAGTCCAACCAGGGCCTCCATGGCAATGCATTGCGAGAGTCGCACGCCGCAAATTTATCACGGGGGTTTTGTGCAAAACAAAGAAACGCCGGAGCCGCGCACGAGCTATTGAAACGCCCAAACAAGCGCGAATTCAACCCCAACACGGAGTACTCATAGAAGCTCATCGATGATGCTTCGCAACTCGCGACGAAGGCCCGAGGCCGTTCCAAATCCACGCGTTACCCATTGCACCCTACCCTCGCGATCCAGCACCAACATGTGGGGAATGGTGGTGACCTTGTAGAGCCTCGATGCGAGTCCTGAGTCGCTTACCAAAAGGAGACTGGGCGCCAGGCGATTGGCCATGCTCCTGGCCGCCCGCGCTTCCGAGCTGCCTTCGGTATTGACGGACAAAACCAGTACGCCGCGATCCTTATACTGACCGGCGACTTCCTCCAGGACGGGCATCGCAGACGCGCAGGGTCCACACCAGGTCGCCCAAAAATCAATGATGACTACCGAGCCCTCTAGACTCGAGAGGGCAAGCGGAGCTCCCAGGCTGCCGTCGGCGTTGATTCTGGGAAGCGAGAAATCGGGTGCCAGCTGGCCTTCGTGAACCGGTCGCAGTGACGACCAGTCCTTGGACGCCGACCAGGTGTTCAACCCCAGGAGGATCAAGGCCATTGCCACGAGACCAAGGCCCGCGGCCCGTCGACGTGCATCAGGCCCTGTCATCTTGCACCTTCACTCGTGAGCGAGCTTGTCGGTAGGCAAGCACAAGAAGCACACAAAACCACGTGTACCCGACATAGGAAATCGCCGTGTGCAAATCGAGAGCGAATCGACTGACCAGGGCGTTGACGAGCTCCAGAGCAATGAGCGGAGTCAGTGCAACGCAACTCAGATCGAAGTCATCGGCAGGGCGGCGCTTGCGACCGGCCGACAAGGTTACCGCTACTCCGCCCACTAGCAGGACGACGATCGGCATGGCAAAGAGTCCACGTGCACCAACCAGGAGCACGGTCAGCGCCCCCGACCACTCGCCGTCGCGGAGCATCCAGGCCGCGCTCACGAAGAGATGGGTCTCGACGGCCAGCACCGTCAGCAAGAGCAAGAGGGCCACGTCGCTGGCCGCGCGCCCCTGCCCTGCGGGCGTGTCGGAGGCGCGCATGGCGCCGATCGGATCGACGAGGGCGGCACCTACTCGATCGATCCAACGAGGGATATCACCCTCGCCAGAATAACTCTTATTTGTTGCCAGGCCCACGAACGGCAGCCAGTTTGCGCGCCTGTGCGGACAAGGCGGATGGCACGTTGCGCGAGCGCGCTAGGGCAGCCAAATCCTTTGGGCGCAGATGCGGCAGCAGACGCATGGCTGCCGGCAATGGACACTTGGGGTTGGCGACCAGCGCTTGCTTGATGGTGTAGACCTTGGTCCAGTCCTTCTTGTTGGCGATGTAACCGATGACGTCTTCACAGATCGCATTGTTGCTGGCGTACTTGCCGGCTTCATTCTCTTTGACGGCCGGCGACTTGATGACCGCCATGGCGACCAGCTTCTTGGGATCCTTGATGAGCTGCGCGCGTTGAAACTTGTTGCCCATCATGGCCAGGCGAATCTTCATCGGAATGCTCATGTCGCGAATCTGCATCTCGCGCTCTTCGGCGACGGTGCCTTCCGGAATCGCATCATCGTCATCCGAAACCGGCTTGGCCTTGTCGAACATGGCGTCCATGAGGGCACTGTCGAGCTTGGGTTCATCCGACTTGGCCGCTTGCACGACCGCCGCACAGACCTCGTCCCACGCGGGAATGCCAGGCACCTTGACGTCGTTTCGCACCGCGAGCTCGACCACGCTGTCGACCGTCGACATGCGGGCATTCTTGTTGGTGTAGAGGGCTGCGATGATTTCAGGGTGGCGCAGCACGCGCTGGCTGTTCTCAGCAATGAGGTCAGCCTGTTTGGTGTTGGCCGTGAGTGCCAGGACCGCGATGGTTTCATCTGCTGTGCTGTGATTTTGGACGACGACTTCGACCAGCTCGGCACGACAATCGGCACCGTGAATCAGGTAGTCGATGACCCTCGGGTCCAAAGCGCGATCTGCCAGGGCGCTGGTGAGAATCCGTGCTGGCAAGGTCTTGGCTGAGCCTTGCGCGGCTTTAGCGAGGCCGGCATCGGGGTCCAGGCTCAACTGGTAGAGCACCGAGAGTAGGTCGACGGGATTGGCGAAAGGAGCCATGCCGCGAGCGGCCATCATCTTGCCGGGGGCGGAGCTGAGGGCGCGCTGCGCTTCTGCGCTCAGGGTGCTTGGATCGAGTGTGCTGTAGTCCATCGAAGTTGGTCCTGCCTTCAGCGTTTTGCCTGCGCGGGCGCGTTGCGGTCGAAGAGAATCTTGAGGCCGCGCAAGGTCAAGTTGGCGTCGGTCTCGTCAATGCTCCGGCTCTGTTTGGCGAGCAAGGACGCCAGACCACCGGTGGCGATGCAGCGACAAGGGAAACCCACTTCCTCGCGAATTTGCTCGACCATGGAATCGACCATGCCGCTGTAGCCAAAGTAGAGCCCGGACTGCATGCTGGCTTCGGTGTTGCGGCCGACGACGGTCTTGGGTCTAGCAATCTGAACCCGAGGAAGTTTGGAGGCGCGCTCGTACAAGGC
>JAHEAK010000582.1 GCA_024642805.1 Kofleriaceae bacterium
CGCGATTCCGAGTCGGCGCAGGGTAGGCGAGCCGCGCTTCGCTTGCTCAGGCAGCGCGGCATCCGAGCTGTTGGCGGTGTTGCGCAGCGTCGTGCCCCGGGTGTTGTGCACGGGAGAGGGGCCATCTGCGGTAGCAGCGCTTCCCTCTAGGGGCGCGCCGTGCGTGGCGCTTCCTTGCACGGCGCTTCCCGGCATGGCGGCATCGGGCAGGAGCGTGCCAGCGAGCGCGCTTCCTGGCAGTGCACCGCCAGTAGGTTGCGCCTGGTAGGGGGCTTGACTCGGTGTTGGATGGCGGGCACCGCTAGCGAAGACGCCTCGCGTCACCGAATCGATCCGGGCAATGGCGGCCTCGCCCGAGCTAAAGCGCTCGTCAGGCGATTTGGCTAGCAGGGTGGCGACGATGGCTTCGAGCTCGGCGGAGGTTGGGCCCAGCCTGTCTGACAGCGAGGGCGGCGCGTCTCGCATGTGCGCGACCATCAAGTCGCCGAGCGCGTCTGCGACAAAGGGTGGTCGACCGGTGAGCAGCTCAAAGAGCATGACACCAACGGCGTAGAGGTCGGTGCGCTGATCGCAGTGCCCCGCGCCGCGGCACTGTTCCGGAGACATGTAAATGGGAGTGCCCATGATCGCGCCCGCCCTGGTGGAGACGACATCGGGACCGGAGATGTGCTGCAGCTTGGCGATGCCGAAGTCCAGAAGCTTGATGCGCTCGCCTCCGGGAAGCTCGGCATCATGAACGATGAAGATGTTGTCGGGCTTGAGGTCGCGGTGCACGATGCCGCGCGCGTGTGCCACTGACAGCGCAGAGAGAATCTGTCGAGTAAGGGCCAGCGCTTCATCTGCCTCGAGCCGACCTTTGCGGTGCAGTCGACGCGCAAGCGACTCGCCTTCGAGATAGTCCATGACAATATAGGCGCTGCCATCATCACGCTGCCCGAGGTCGAAGACCCCGACGATGCCTGGGTGCGAAATCGAACCGGCCGCCCGCGCCTCATTGAAGAAGCGCTGCACCATTTCCTTGTCGCTACTGAGGTTGGCGTGCAGTACCTTGACGGCAGCTTTGCGGCCCATGATTGCGTGTTCAGCGAGGTACACGACACCCATGCCGCCTTCGCCAATTTTCGCTGTGACTCGATAGCCACCAACGAGTTCACCAATCATGGCGCCATGCTACTACACAGTAAGAGTCCTCGGGCGGCATACAAGAGACTGGCGAATGTGGTGGCGAGTGCAGGCCTCCACTGGCAAGCTGCTAGCGAGTGGGGACTAGCAAGGAGCCAAGTCAGAAGCCGGAGCAAGTGGGCCCTCTTGGCAAACTGCTTGGCAGCTCGGTCGCGGTCGCCGCCATCTTCGTCATCGGCTGGATCGACTACATCTCCGGCCCTGAGATCGGTTTCTCGCTCTTTTATCTGGTGCCGGTGCTGCTGAGCGGCTACTGGCTTGGGCGGCGATCGGCCGTTGTCTCTGCCTTGGCCTCCAGTGCCGCTTGGTTCTGCGCCGAGATCGCCGCCAACAGCAGGTTCAGCACCGAGGTGGTGGCGTGGAACGGCTTCACGCGATCGATGATCTTCCTGACCATTGGTGTCATGACGGCGGTGCTTCGTCGCGACCGCCGTCGACTGCAGGAACTGCTCGAGCAAGCCAACGAGAGTGCCAGGACGGATCCTCTGACCGGGCTTCCCAATCTGCGCGCCTTCCAAGAGAGTATCGACAAGGCCCTGGCGCGCGCGCGCCGCGGCGGCCAAGCCGTGTGCATGGCCTATCTGGATCTCGACAACTTCAAGAAGGTCAATGACCACTATGGACACACGGTTGGCAACGAGGTGCTCGTGCGGGTCTCCACGGTCATGCGTTCTGTGCTGCGAGAAACTGACATGCCTGCGCGCATCGGGGGTGACGAGTTTTCCATCCTGCTCTGGAACGTGACGGAAGAGCAGGGCACACGGATCGCCGGGCGACTGATTGAAGGCATCGCAGGAGTCGCCAAGGAGTATCCGCTATCCGGACTCGGCTTGAGTATTGGCGTCATGCTTTTCGATCAAGCGCCGGAGAGTGCCGAGCGCTTGCTGCAAGAAGCCGACGCCGCCATGTACCAGGCCAAGGCGGCTGGCAAGGGCCGTGCCGTCGTGTTGCACGTCTAGCAGCTTGCCAAAGGGGTGCTTGGGCCGTCTAGCGCAGATCGTAGCGAGTTAGCACTGGATAGTGATCGCTTGTGCTCTGGTCGTAGTCCTCGATGTGCGCATCCACACGTAGGACCCGCGCCGATCCTTCCACGAAGCGCTCGGCTAAATCGTCGGTGACCAAGTGGTGGTCGATGGTGGCGGAGAAATGGGTGGTCGTCGCGACGCCGTCCTCGCTCAATGCGTCGGTGGCGAAGCGGTAGTTGGGACTGTCGGCGAGTTGAGCAAAGGGACTGGCATGGCCGAAGTAGGTTGAGGTATCGATATCGTCATTGAAGTCGCCGATGACCATGACCCAGCGAGTCGGGTACTCTGAGCTCAGGAAGTCTTCGAGTGCTGCCGCGGAGGCTACCCGCCGGGCGTAGCCATCAGCGGAGGCCATGGCTTTGAAGTGAGCCACGATGACCACGAGGGTGCGTCGCTTGCCGTCCTCCCAGAAGCGCAATTTGACCTCCATGGGAGGCCGCCCACCAAAGTCCCATGCGTGCTCCGGGAGAATGACCCGCGCTGATTCGATCTCGAAGCGATCGCGAACGAGCAGAGCGACCTTCTGTTCTCCAGACCAGTAAAACTCTGAGCCCAGGGCAACCGAGGGGTCGGTGACTAGAAGACCGTGGTAGCCGGGGAGGTCGGCGAGCAGCCTCGAGAAGGCATCCTCGGAAACCACCTCGACCAAGCCGAGGATGTCGAAGCGCAGGGCGGCAAGCACCGTAGCGACGTTGTGTTGTTGCAATTGCTCATCGCTTGGGCCGTGCTCCTCGTCGCCAAACCACGCCAGGTTCCAGACGCCAACGTCCACGGTCTCTGGCTCGTCGAGGGAGCGTAGGCCTGGGCCGAGACCACCTTCATTGACAGCGTCGGCTTTGCCATCGGCGGCTTCGCTGGGCACATCGCCACTCTCTTGCTCGAGCAGCGAGTCCTCGCAGCCGGTGTGGAAGGAGAGGACGAGCAGGGCGAGCAGGAAACGGGCTTTCATGCTCTGCAAACTGCGCCCAACTGGTATATTAAAATAGGTCCAGTTCAGATATATTGGATGTACCAGTTGGCCATCGGCTTGAATGGGCCACAATAAATACATGCAATTAGATTCACTTAGGATGCGCGACCAAATCGACCGCGCGTCCCACCTACCACTGAGCGCACAACTGGTCCGCGCCCTCAGCACCGAGATTCGCGAGGGGCGTTTGCTTCCGGGCCAGCGGGTGCCAGGCACGCGCCGACTGGCTTCCGAGCTCGAGGTCCATCGCAACACGGTGGTGGCCGCCTACGACGAATTGGTGGCGCAAGGTTGGCTCGAGACCTCGCCTGCTTCACACACCCGCGTCACCGCTACCTTGCCCATGCAAAACCGGCCCGCGTCCTCGGGCCCTGCTAGCGCGTCCTCGACGGCGATGGGTTTCGATCTGCGCCCGTGGAACAACTCGTCGCGATCCTTTGAAGCGGCGCCTGCCAAGGTTCTCGACTTCAGCGGTGGCTTGCCCGACTCGCGGCTCTTCCCTGGTGCGGTTCTAGCTAGAGCATTCCGTCGCTCACTTCGGCGATCGAGCGCGGGGCTCCTCGACTTTGGCGAGCCTGCTGGCGATCCGCAGCTGCGCGCTAGTGTGGCTGCCATGCTGCGATCGGTGCGCGGTCTCTCGGTAAGCGCCGACGACATCTTCCTCACCCGTGGCAGTCAGTTCGCCCTCCATCTCTTGTCGCTTGCCCTGGTCGGTCCCGAAGACACCGTGGCCGTCGAGTCGCCCGGCTATCCCTCGGCCCGTGAGGCCTTTTCTTTTCTC
>JAHEAK010000583.1 GCA_024642805.1 Kofleriaceae bacterium
CGTCCTTGTGCCCCGGGGCGTAATTGATCAGGGTGCTACCCATGGCTCCGGTTTATACCTGAGGTAAGAAAAAAACCTCCCAGAAAAAAACCTCCCGGTGTAGCGGGCTGGGTGCCGGACAAAAAAGTTAAGCTGCCTTGGGCTTTTCCACGGGAGACCATCGTCTGGCTTTGAGTCGCTGCTCGACGAGGAGCTCGTGTCGGGCTTTCCAGCAGGTGTCGAAGTGGGGGCCGAGTATTAGGCAACGCAGGCTCAGGATGTTTTGGGCTCCGGCCTCGCTCCAGAACATGCCGGATTGTTTGAGGCGTTGGCCGACGACGGTTTTGCATCCGGCCTCGATGACGCCGCTGCCGATGAAGTAGCCTTTGGCCCGGTATTCTCCATAGTTGGTGCGCGTGGCGTGATTTTCCAGATAGTTGATCTCGCTTTGGATGGCGGCGCGTTTTATCTCGGGCCACCCGGAGTGCTCATCCAGCAGGTCGCGTGCTTCGGCGAGCAGGGCGGCGGGACTGGTTTGCTTCATGTCATGGTTCCAACGACGGTGCAGGGCGGTGGCCCGGGCGGTGTCGTTGTCATGGATCGCTTTGGTCATGTTGCCGACGTGTTCGCTGGCGTGATAGAAGTCCAGGATCTCGACGGCGCCGGGAAAGTTCAGGCGGCGGTTTTCCCAGACCCAGGCGGCACCGTCGCCCAGGTAGACGACCTGTTGGGCCCGGTGCAGACCGCGACGCACGGCCTCTTGATGCAGAAGGATTCCGGCTTCGCGGCAGCCCTCGTAAGTGCCGACATAGCTCGTGGAAAGCGGATCGCGCATGGGCTCGCCTTGCTCGTCGGTGGTGGTTTGGGTGAAGACGCAGCCGAGCTTGGCCTCCCGGGTGCGGGCACTGCCGTCCTCCTGCTTGCCGGGGACTCCGGCGAGTTCCTCGCGGCGCATCGGCGTGCCGGTGCCATCAGATCCCACATAAAACACGGTGATGACCTCTTCGCTTGGCGAGGACGGGGGCAGAGGCCCGAGGGTGGCGAGCGCCGTGCTCATGCCGGGAGCGATTTGCGCGGCCACGCGTCCGAGCTGGCGTGATTGGATATTGATCCCGGCGTAAACGGCGAGATCCCCGGCTCCTTGGTCGAAGGAAGGGTTCAGGGTGGCGGCCCGGCAGATGAGACGGGCCACCGCGGGGCTGTAAGCGCCTTCCAGTCCGAGGGCCTCATCCAATGGGTGGCGTCCGGTGCGGCTGGGGCGGTGATGGTAGTAGCGGCGCGTGAGCGAGATCTCCCCGAAGAGAGTATGAACGCTGCGCTCGCGCCCTTCATGACAAGTTTCGAGCCGCCGGCGGGGCTCATCATCCGGGAAGACGGACCGGTCGTTGTACAAGGCCGCCACGAGCCGGTTGCCGTCGCGCAGCAGGGCGTCACGCAACCCTTGCTCGATCCACTCGGGGCTCCCGCCGGGACCTTGGCTGCTCAGGAGCGCTTTGGCTTTCGCGAGGAAGACTTCGGTTTCGAGGAGCCTTTCGCGGCACGCTTCTTCGTAGAGTTTTTTTTAGCGTCGGTGTGATCCTCATGGTCCGGGTCCGAAGACTGTTCCCGCAATGCCCGCGTGCGCTTGATGAGGATCTCGGCAACCTCCCCGCTCAACTCGTTGAAGTGATTGTAATTGGCAATGTCCCCCTCAAGGGCGCCGGCTTGCTCGGCGGGAATGCGGCGGGTGACGTTGCGGCCGTTTTCCCATACTTGGTATTTGTAGTAAGGGCCGAGGCGGATCGTGCCGCCGCCATCCCGCGCGGGCCGGGTGCGGTATTCCGCCGTGAGCTTGCCACGCTCCATTGTTGGGATAGAGGCCATTTGATCAAGCAGTGAACGGACATCGTCTGGTTGGTTCTCATGCATGCGAAAAAAATGACTAGCCGCTAGACATTTGTCAAGACCTGCCAATGCCAAGCTCCGCACGTTCCGCTAACTTTTTTGTCCGGCACCCCCCGACCGGAGGGAGCAAACAAGGACCAGCCCCACCGCGATTTGTCTACTCTATTATTACCTAACGTAGCTGGAGCTGGAGAGTGACAAGTTTGTTCCGGGGGGGTCAGGCAGCGGATCTTGAAATTTCGGATCTTTCTGTATCGACATTGTTGAGCACGAATTTTCTCCAACTTGAGGCAACGGGAGCGAGGTAGAGAAATTCGGAAAGCGTGTTTTTCAAGGATTCCGAGACAATCATTTCGGAAGGCAGCACTCCGGTGCGGATCGTCCTGATCCAGGAACCGAAGTGGGCCCAGACGAGCTTCTCTTTGGTCATGGCGAGGAACTGCAGCATTCCTTGGGCGATGACGCCGGTCTGCACGTAGAGGTGGTAGGCGCGCATCTTGCGCGTGACGTGGCGGCGGTATTCTTCGGAGTCGCGGTGCAGGTATTGGTTGCCGTTGCGTCGCTTGAGAGGGCGCATGTCCGCCATCCAGAAATGATAGCCGAAGGACCCGAGGCAATAGACGGCCTGCTTGAAGGAGACTTCGATTTTGAATCGCAATGAATATTGGAGGATGATGTCGGCGGGTTCCTGGCCAAGATCGGTGGAGAGCAAGATCATGCGCCCCCTGGAGGAATGATCGACGAGCACGAAGCGCACCATCTCGCCGGCCGGGCGCCAGAGCAGATCGAGGACCTGGTAGCGGATCGTGACGTTGCGCTCGCCGTAGACCGGGCTCGGCAAGGACTGGAATGCGGAGGATCCGAAGCACTTCTGCAGCTTGACTTTCTTGCCGTACTTTTTGGGCCTGCCGCGCTTGGCTTTGCGGGGAACGGGGGCGGGGTGGTAGGCCGTGGCGGTGCAGCGCACCCTGCTGACCAGGTGGGAGAAGCGCCTCCGGAGGGAGCGGATCATCTTTCCGTTGGCGTAGTAGGCGTCGGCGAGCAGGACGAACTGCTGCCCGGCGCAGATCGAGGCGAGCATTTCGTTGGCCTTGTCGATGAGGGTCCGTTTGTCCCGGTTGGAACGGACGATCCCCTCGTGAATGCGGGCGCAGACCGGGACGCAGAAGTAATAGCCGCCGACGCGGCAGAGAACACCGAAGACCTGAAAGGAATGACCCATGATGTAGAGCGGCTTGGAGTTGGATTGCGACTCCTGGTGAAGCAGCTTGACGCCGGGCATCTTGCGACCCTCCTTGGGGTTTTTGAAACCGTCGAGGATGAGCACCGGGCGTGCGCCGACCAGGCAGAGCGGGAAGAGTTTCATGATGAGTCTGAACCAGAGCTGCGAGAGAAGCTCGATCTTGACGGCGTTGCTGTGGAAAAAATGTAGCAGGCGGTGATAGCAACTCTCCTGGAGGCCAAGGGCCCGGACGAAACTGGTGACGCCCAGAAGGTCGCGGCGCACACAGAAGGCGGCGAGAGCCAGGACGAACCAGAAAAAGGCACGACGGCGGGAGAAGGCGGGGCTGAGCAGGCTGACGGTGTTCCACCAAGTGATCCAAAGTTCCATGATGCCAAAAGAAACGTTGCAACCGGCTTGTAATTAGCATACATAAGCTAATATTATGAAAACAAGAGAGATTACGTCCCTGGAGAACCGAATCGCGACCCTTCGGAAACGCTTGGCGGGGCTGGGTCCGATGCGACCGGGAAGCATCAGCAAACAATACCGGGACCGGGAGAGCCGAAAAGGGCTCTACTACCAACTAAGTTACACCCACAAGATGCAGAGCCGGACCGAGCATGTTTGGCCCGAGCACGTGAAATCCTTGAGAAAGGAGCTTGCCGAGTATAAGAAGCACAAGAAGATGACCGGCGAGCTAATCGACCTCAGCATCGAGCTGTCGAAAGCAAAGATCGCCTGTTTGCGCCAACATTCGCCCAGCCGAAAGCGCTGAAGAACTTGTCACTCTCCAGTTCATAGACATGAGCTGAAAAAATGCCAGCCCCGCTCAACACATGGTAGACCAGAGAAGCCAGCAGGTCCGAAGC
>JAHEAK010000584.1 GCA_024642805.1 Kofleriaceae bacterium
GCATGCATGGCCCCACAGGCTGCCGAAGCGCGCCGCAAGAAGAAGCCGCAAAAGCCGGTGGCAGCCAAGATTGATCCGGCCGCTCTGAGTGAGCTCATGGGTCCATTCAAGTTTGGCATGAGCAAGGACAAGGTCCTCAAGGTCCTGAGTCGCCAGATCGACGAGCGCTTCCAGGACAAGCTCAAGGAGACCCAGGACGTCTACAAGCAGGACGCCTTGCGCCGCGAGAAGACGGCAGAGCTCAAGAAGATCAAGGGCTCGTACACCGAGTTCAAAGGCACCAAGACCGGCTGGGATGTCTCGATCATCGACGATCAGTTCGGCCATCGCACCGACGAATCGATGTTGGTCTATTGGGAGAACAACGCCAGCGGCAAGGATCAGCGCCGCTTCTTCTTCTTCTACAACGGCCAGCTCTACAAGATGTTCATCGCTCTGGATTCCTCGATGTTGCCGCCCGAGAAGCGCAGCTTCGAGTTCTTCAAAGGCATGATGGTGGGTCGCTACGGCGAGGGCAAAATCGTCACCCAGACCAAGCGCAACGGCGAGGTCGTTCCTGTGCTCATGGACTGGGCTGCCCGCGACTACCACGTGCAGGCGATCGACAAGGTCAGTTTCTACGGCAGCTTCTGTCTGTCGATTGCTGACGTCGGCGTGGAATCCTCGGTTGCGTCGGCTCGTGACGCCGTCAAAGAGACCAAGCAGGGCAGCGCGATCATCAATTCGATGCTCGAGGGCGAGGACAGCACGCTGCCATCCCTGGACGCCAACAAGGGTGCCGTCGACGCCGCTCTACGTAAGTCGAAGTAGAGGGCACGATAGCCGGCCGGTGGTCGGCAAAAAGGAAAGGCCCCGCAGTGCGGAGCCTTTCTTGTTTTCGGCGTTCTTCTTTTTACGAGTGCCAGCCCCGAGTGCTGGCAGCCTTTGGAGAGCCAGGACTAGAGGAAGAAGCTGAACTTTCCGCCTTCGTTGGCTTTCTCGTTCAGTGCGGTCTCGATCTTCTTGCCGGTGGCAAGCATCTGTTCGGTAAGGGTCGCAAGCTCCTCGACGCGCTTGGTGTAGGACAGCTCGGCCAGGGTCGCTTCACCACCGGTCAAGACCTGCTTGACGAGTGGGTTGGAGGGATCGAGCATGACGATGCGCTTGGTCGGCACGCCGGCCTCTGCCGCGTCGGCAAGCTTGTCGACCTTCCAGCTGCCAGCAGCTTCGTCGTCACGGTAAGCCATCCCGGAGGGAGCAGCGCCGCCGCAACCCTCAGGGTTGGGCTTGGTGTCGCCCTCACAGACGGGGCCACCAAGCTGAACCAGTTTGAAGCTGACGGGCTTGCCAGCGGCAGCATCATCCGCCGAGGGAATGTCGAGGAGACCAGCGTAGGGCACAGCGCTCAAGTTTTGGAACTTGAGGGCGCCGTCCTTGAGGGCCTTGGCTTCCAGATTGGCAGCCCGAAGGTGCTCTTTGCGTTTGGCGTTGAGAGCCTGGATGTCGGAATAGAAGGTGAAAATCTCGCGAGAGATGAGCGGGTCCAGGTGATACATCGAGCTGCCGAAGACCAGCTCGTAGTTGCCCTGCAGGTCCTCTAGGGCACCGAGAGCTGCGGTGAGCTTCTCATCGCCGGGAGCGAACTTGCCGCCCTTTTTCCCAGACTCAAGGGTCGCTTGCAGGTCCGTGAGTCCGCGGCGAATGGTCTTGACGTCGTCTCGGATGGGAGCGGCGTCCTCGATGACCTGGTTGTACTGGCCAGCGCCTGCGCTGATCTTGCCGATGACGACACCAGCGATGAGCGGAGCCAGAACCATGGCGGCGACTTTGCCGAGCGACGCCATCTTGTTTTGCTTGCTGACGCTCTCGACAGGTCGCCCGTCATTGATGACGACGATGTCTGGAGCGATGACTGGCGCGGGCGCGTTCTGCGCGAAGGGGTTGGTTGCAACCTGAGGAACACTCATCCCAGGAGGTGCTGGAATGGAGGTGCTTCGGGTCCCAGGAGGACCTGGAATGCCAGCCGGAGCAGGCATCACACCGGCAGGTGGTGGCACCATTCCGCCAGGCGGTGGCACGATGCCAGGGGCACCAGTGGCAGTGGGCGCTCCGCCGGTCTTTTTAAGGCCGAGTCGGGCTTTCAGGTCGCTGATGTCGCGAGCTCCTGGTCGTTTCGAAGTCTGGCTCAAGGGTTCTACCTCCATTTGCGGCGGCGACTCTATCGGCGCGCCAACGATGCTGTCAAAAGGATTTCGGGAGTATGGGCTAGCGAAGCGCAAGTGTCGAATGAATCTGGCGTCAGCTTAGTTCGCTGTGACGGCGTGTCCTGTGAACGATGGGTTACGCTGGCGCGATCCCCTGAGCGAAGGAGGGTCTTAACTATCTTGAATTACGCAAGTGTAAGGGCAGGGGCCCGGGCGGCGTTACTGGCTTGAAAGCTGCTCGGACGGCTGCAAGACACCCGAGCGCCCACGAGTTGCGTCGAATTGAGTAGGCCGGTCTGCGGAGCCGGACGTTTGACCTGGATCCTATCCGCCGGAGAATCCCATTGTCTGCACAAACCACGCTGTCATCACCTGCCACGCAGTCCTCGCCCCCAGCTCGGCGCTCGGCTGGTCTTTCTCGTAGGGCACAGGGGCGTTCGCCAGGCCTTCGGCTCGGGCTCGGCCTTGGACTCGGGCTTGGCGCCCTTTGCTTTGCCTCACAGGCTCACGCCGATTCTCTGGCCGTCGCTGTCGATGGCGGCGTTCATGTCGACGTCGGTGCGGTCCACGTCAACGTCGACGGTGCTCTCGACGCGGCTGTGAGTCTCGTTGGCCATCTCGAGGCTGGCCTTGCCTTCGGTGTGCGCTTTGCGGAACCGCCTCCGCCACCCGAACCCGTGGTGGTAGTCACTGGCTGTTCGTACCGGTGCGCGAACTACGCGGCCGTTCCCGGCTACTACGTCGAGCAGGAGGTCTACGTGGAACAGCCACAGACGGCCGTCTACGTGGCTCCGCTTGCACGCCCCATCGAACGCTGGGGCCTTGGTGCCTTTGCCGGTTCCTTGCACGTCGACGGCCAGGAAGGCGGATCGGACATCGGACTGGTCGGGCGCTACCGCCTCTCGCCGGTTTTCGCGATCGAGGCCGAAGTGGCAAAGAGCCAGATGGAGGGAGGCGGTCGCAGCGATCGCCATCTCGGTGCGTCGCTCTTGATCGACCTGTCACCGCGCGCGGATCTCTCGCCCTTCCTCTTGGCGGGAGCTGGCTTTGGGCAGACGGACATCGGCGACGGGGAGTTCCATGCCGAGCAGGGCTACGGCGAGATCGGCGCTGGTCTCGACTACGCGCTGACCCGCTCCCTGCATCTCACGGCGGATGTGCGAGCCGGTGCCCGAAAGACCCGGCAAGACGTCGCCTACATGAGCTCGACCCCGGTGGCTGATTTCTCGAAGGACGAGCAATTCACAAGGGCCCGCATCGGCGGCTTGCTCTTCTTCTAGCCGGCCCCCGAGCCCGCTCGCCCGGCGCCCACGCGCGAAGTTGTAGCCTGCTCGTGAAGTTGGCTGCAGCAGCCCCGTGACGTATGCTTTAAGCACATGGTCGCAGGATTGCAGCAAAAGCGGCTCGCGAGTTTTGATGGCACCGAGCTTTGCTACTACACCGGCGGCAGCGGGCCGGCGGTGGTGTTGGCAAACGGTCTGGGCGGCCCCATTCGCTCGTACAAACACATCGTCGAGCAGCTCAAGGCCGACTACAAGATTCTCACCTGGGACTATCGCGGACTCTACGGTTCGGGTCGTCCCGCCGACGTCGCCGCTGTCGGCATGGATCAGCAGATTCGCGATCTGGAAATCCTCATGGAAGCGGAGAAGATCGATCAGGCGATCGTGCTTGGATGGTCGATGGGTGTGCAGGTCGGTTTCGAGTTCTACCGTCGCCATGCCGATCGCGTTGCGGGGCTGGTCATGCTCTGCGGTGTCGCTGGCTCGCC
>JAHEAK010000585.1 GCA_024642805.1 Kofleriaceae bacterium
TCCAAGGCCAGCCCGGCAATGCCCTGCCACTGGCCATCGGCGAGTAAGAACAACTCTGCCATTGGCGCACCAGACGAGCCCGCTTGGCGAATTAGCAGCAATCGCCCGTCGGCCAGTCGGGTCACGAAGTGACTGATCTCGCCGCTGCCCTCGTTGACGAAGTTGGTGCCGCGCCAGTGCCACAGCCTGTGGTCGCCAAGAGCGATGTAGCAATCCGCTTCCTGCGCGCAGGCCACACTCAGTGTGCGCGCTCCTGCCGCCAACTCGCCCGATCGCAACCAACTCTGCTCACCGCTGCCCGAGGCGCGCATGACTCCCAGGTCGGCCGTGGCGATGAAGAGCTCGCCCTGCCCGGCGACAAAGGCAAGCGGATCCGCAGGAGGCTTGACCGACATGGGCTGCAGGTGGAGAAGATCAGCAACCTGCGCCTTGTCGGAGAGCGCTCGCAGGAGGCTGCCCGTGCCTGCGCTAACATCGGTATCGATGCGCTCGATCTGCTCGTCGCTCAAGAGGTAACTCTCGCCAGCGCCACTGGCAATCGCTCGCCATCGGGACTCGTTGGGAGCCGCAAAGCTAGTGCAGGCCTGCTGCCTGGCGAGCGCCAAGAGAGAACGGCCCTCGGCATTCTCTCCCAATACAAGAACCGTATCGGGGCCGTGCGGGCTCAGTGCGGAAATCCGCGCGAAGCCGCACCCCGCATCGGTGCCCAACTCAAGCGCCACGCGATCCTCGCCGACAGAGACCAGGCCCTCTGTCGTGCCGATCCACAAAGTGCCTTGCGCATCCTGCACCAGACCGGTCACCTGCGTGGAAATGGCCGTCTGGCTCCATTGCCCTGTGGCACTGAGCAAGAAGAGGCCCGCCGCCGTACCGAGCCACAAGCCGTCCGCAGGGGCCGGAGCCAGTACACTCGTGCTGAGCATTCCAACCTGAAAAATCTCTGGCGGGCTTGGCAGCTTCTCGAAGCTCAAGGTGGCCAGGGAAAGGCGCGAGATACCTTGATCGCTCGCGATCCAAACGAGCTCCTTGCCGTCGTAGGCCATGGCGTAGACCTCGCTACCGGGCAGGCCGAGGGGCGAGGCCATGTGTTGGCGCGCACCACTTGTCAGATCAATGCGATCGATGCCCTCCTGCATGGCCACGAAAAGCGCGCCCGGCGTGAGCACCATGGCACGGACCGGGCCCGCTTCGACGAAGGCACGCACGCGAACATGCGCAGTCGCTTTGGGGGGCTGGACGGGCGGTTTCTCGCAGGCCGCGATGCCGAGGCTGAGCAGGCCACCCGAGGCGATAGTTCCGAGCCTGCTATGCCACTTTCTAGCTTTGTGATGTAATGCGCGCATGGCAAGCGGACGACGCGGAGGCCCACCGGACCTCAAGAGTACCTTGGGATCGCTCTTGCGAACCACTCTCGAGCAGGTCGGAGCCGTGAAAGAGGCCGTCGAGCAACAAACCCGCGCTCGTGGCGGCTTGCTCGATCAAGCGCTGGTGCAAAGGCGGCGCAAAGAGGCCATGGCCAAGCTCGGCGAGGCCGTGTACCGCATGGCGCAAGCTGGCACCATCGGCGAGCTTGCCCTCGAACCCAAGATCGCCTTACGCCTCGAGGAGATCGATGCCCTCGACGGCGATACCCACGAGTCCTGGCAAGATGAAGACGACTTCGCCCGCATGCATGCTCCCGAAGCGGTGAGCAGCGCCAACTTCCGGGCTCAGCGATCGGAGAGCAGCGAGCCCTCAGAATATCGAGTTTGGCGGCCCACCTTGCCGAGCGCCGCCGACACCGTCGAAGAAGCGGCACCCGTGCCCATGGCAGCCGAGGAGCCACATCGTTCTTCTCCAACAAAGACAAGCTCGGCTCGACTGCCTCGCAAGGTCGCTCAACGCAGCGGCGGTTCCATCCGTTTTGTCGAGGAACGCGCGCGTCCCGAAGACCCCGATTCTGACGAAGACCTCGCTTCGTACATGCATGAAGACGATGTGCCCGATCGGGACTAGCTAGCATGCCTCGCTCAGTTCCTCTCGGCGGGTTCCTGCTGGCGCTCATCGGCTGTGGGTCGCCGCCTGCGAGTCTCAGCGATGGTCCAGCCAACGACGCACAGCCACCTGCTCTCGATGATGCCGGGCTCACCGAAGCCATCGACGCCGCTGTCGACGCGAGCCCGGGCCATCCTGACATCGCCGTGGACCTTGGCCGTGCACAGATCGATCTGAGCATCGCAGAGGAGGACTTCGCGGTGGACTCCTGCGAACTTCATCCCTCCGAACAATGCGTCGGGGCACCTGGCATTCGCCGCGTGCTGCGCTTTTCCGTCGAGACCGCAAACCTTGGCGACGCGGACCTCGTCATCGGCGACCCCACCACCAATCCGAACTATTCTTATTCGCAGTGCCACCAGCACTATCACTTCTCGGGCTATGCTCAATACCGACTGCTCGACGACACGGGCAGCGAGGTAGTCACGGGTCGCAAGCAAGCCTTTTGCCTGCTCGACAGTGAGCCCTACGCAGCGGGCGCCGCTCTCTCGCCGCACTACTCCTGCTTCAATCAAGGCCTTCAAAAAGGCTGGGTCGATGTGTATGAGGCGAGCCTGCCCTGCCAGTTTCTCGACATCACTGATGTACCCGACGGCAACTACCAATTGGAAGTGGTCGCCAATCCCGATGGCGTCCTCGATGACTCCTCGACGCTCAACAACACCCAGTCCATCGACATCACGATTGGCGATGTCAATCTCACCACACCCACCGAGACTTGCCCTGCACTAGCAGCGCGCTATCGCAACCGCCTCGAGCGCGAGTGTGATTGGCAACTCGCCGGCGAATTCGACTGCACTCCTGGTTCACCGACCTCCGTCGGCTGTTCTCAACAGTGCTCGCAAGGCAGTTGCACCGGCGACCCCATGTTGCGCGTATGCGACGCTGACACCCCGAACTGCACCAGCGCCTTGGCGATCGCTGCCAACGACGATCGCTGTGGCGGCCAGTGCCCGCTTGTGAACAGTTTCTTTTGCCCAAGCTCAGGACGCCTGGCGGTCTACACCGCCGCCGTTGACCCGAACCAGCCCTACACCTGCAACATCGCCCTCGGTACGAGCGGGTTGTAGCGCGCACAAGCGCACGGCCTCGAAAGCCTGGAAAGCCGCTCGCCTGAAGCCGTCGCAATGGCCTCCGAGCGCGCCAGCCCTTTCCGACCAGGCTGCGGCGACACGCACCCACACGGCATGTGAGAGCAGGTGGGCTCTTTCCTGAGCGGCCGGCTCGCCCTGCATCCTCGCCGTGACGAGTGCGATGGATCTGCTTCAGTGCTCGCGGAATTACCGGCCCTCTGAACAAATGCGTATAATATTAGTGCGTGGCATACGGATACCTTCAGGACATCGTGCCCCGAGACACCTCGTCCACGCGCCCCCGTCGCATGTCGAAACGCTTAGCCAATCTAATCACCATCGTGGTCGTTCTATCTTCGACTATTTTTTCCCAAGCGCAGGCGCAAGAAAAGGAGCGAGAGAAGCGAGTCGGCGTGACCATCTCCGCGTTTTTCAACACCGAAGCGGGCATGGCCGATGCCATCAGCGAGGCGGTTGGGCGTGCGCTTAGCAAGACCCTCAAGGTGCAGACCATCGCCGGGCAAAAAGCCCAGAGCAAACTACCGAGTGCCGCGCTCAGCGAGACCTGCATCGGAGACTCCGATTGCCTGATCGCCGCTGGTCGTGCCCTCGATGTAGACGAGCTCTTGATGCTCATCGTGGTCGGCGGTGGCGATGAACTGAAGATCGAGGCGACCTGGGCCAACATGGATACCGGTGAGACCGCTCTGCGAGCAGCCATCGTCGTACCGATTGTTCTCGACGAGATGGAAAAGATTCTCAGCAACGAGGCCAGCGCCTTGATCCCTGGCGTCGAGCTTCGAAATCCTGCGCCAGTTCATACCGACAACAAGGTCCACGAC
>JAHEAK010000050.1 GCA_024642805.1 Kofleriaceae bacterium
GAGGACAACGCGCCGAACTTATGTACTACGCTGCTGTCGTCGGCGCAGAGAGCCGCAACCCACAGGCCAGCAAGGAACTGCTCGAAGAAGTGGTCAAGGGCAGCATGGTGCTCTTCTTCGAATACGAGCTGGCCAGAGCCCGCCTGCTGCAGCTGCAATGAGACGCCTGCTCTACGGATGGCTGCCGACACGGGCGCAGCTCTTGTGCATGCTGGTCCTGTGGACGGCTTGCGGCAAGGCGCAGCGCGGCGAAGTCGTGCCCATCGTCGCCATCGAGGCCTTGCGCTTTCCGCACGAAAGTCACATCAAAGTGAGTTGCCTCGCCTGCCACTCGCCATCCAATCAGGAGCAAAAGCGACCTGCGCACGCGAGCTGTGATCAGGCGGCATGCCACCAGGCGGCCTTTCGCGGCCAGCCAACCGAGATGTGCGCCCTGTGCCATGAGGGCCTCGGTGAGACGCCCACGGATCCAAGCCCGCTCCTGCCCTATCCGCCCGGGTCGGGCACGCGCTCCCTGCCTTCGACCTTCTCGCATCGGCAGCACCTGGATGCGAGCACGATGGAGGCCAGCCTCGGCTTTCACATTAGCTGCATCGACTGTCATCAACTGCAAACCTCCACCAGTGCCGGTGCCATGCGAAGCCCCGCACACGCCGATTGCGCACGTTGTCATGCCGCCGAAGCCGCGCCGCTTGGCACGCCCTCGATGCAGGACTGCGTCAGCTGCCACCGCAGCGATGGGCCTTCGAGTAGCCGCGCACGCGACTTCATCACTGGCGACTTGCACTTCAGTCACCGCCAACATCGTATCGATCGTCGCGGCGAACTCATCTCCTGCGCCAGCTGTCATGCCGAGTCTGTACAGGCCGACGCGAGTCAGGCGGGCAAGCACGCCGTGCCCAAGATGCGCGTCTGCGTCGATTGCCACGATGACACCGATCGAGTACCTCAGACCAAGCGCATGCGCCGCTGTGAGACCTGCCACAGCACCCGCAGTGCCGGGCTGAGCGCCATCGCACCACGCTCGCACATGCCCGCGACCGAGCGACCGGAAAACCACACGCAGGCATTTCGCCGCGATCACGCAGACGACGCTCGTGCCGATGCCAATGCCTGTGGCAAGTGCCATACCGTGCTCTCGGGGAACCGTCGCGACACCTGCGACGAGTGTCATCAGGTCATGCAACCGCAGGATCACGTCATCACCTGGCGCGAGTACGACCATGGACCAGAAGCGGCCACCGACCCCGAAAGATGCACGACCTGTCACCAGGCGGACTTCTGCGTAGCCTGCCACCAAACTCGCCCGCGCTCGCACTTTCCCGCTCTCGACTTCCGCAGCGGCGGCCATGGCACACAGGCCATCCTCAACATGCGCGCGTGTGTCGCATGCCATCAACCCAGTGATGACTGCACAGGCTCTGGCTGTCATCGAGGTGAGAGCCTGTGAGACTCACCGCCCTCGCAGCGCTCTTGCTAGTGCTAACGGCTGCCGACACGGTTTGCGCCGACCCACTGCGACTGTCGCTAGGAGTACCACCTAGAGCTCTCGGCATGCGGCAACCGAGCTGGCGCCTTGCGGCGGTGGATCCGGAACCCAGCGATGACGAGGATGACAAGGAGGCGACCAGGGGCGCAGGATCGGGGCGCAGTGTCTTCTCCCTGCCCACCGGCGCCGATCTAGATCTGGAGGGCGGCAGCCTGGATCGGCTGGCTCGTCAACCCAGCGAGCTCGACGTGGTCGCGCCACCCAGCGCGCTTTCGGAGCGAGTCATCTTTCGTTTCAGCGTCGGCATGGGCCTGGAGGGTGGGCAGCCCAGTGGCAATCCCAACCTCTCCGGCGCCGCCCTCGACGAGAGTCGCGAGTACCAGCGGCTGCGAATCTACAGCTTTGGCGACGCCGTCATTGGCAGCCGCGGCCTTGGTCTCGAGAGCTTGAACAGCTACCTGGCCGCGCACGTTCGTCTGAATCAGTCTTTCTCTCAGAACACGAGCGCGCTGCCATCGATCTACGATGAAGACCTGCAGCAGCCACTGGTGCGCAGCGCCTACGCCGAGCTCGATGAGCCCATCGCCTTGCCGCGTCTCAAACCCCTCTACGTGCGAGCCGGTCGCAGCTACGGCTATGGTCTCAGTCCCGTCCACTTCGACGGGCTCACGATCGGCTACGACACGCCGGCTCTCAAGCTGAGCGTCTTTGCAGGACAGCGAGTGAGTCTCTACGGCCTGGACAACGATCGCTTCGCTGAGCAGGGCGTCGTCTCTGGGTCGACGATTCGGGCCGACCTCTTCGAGTGGCGACGCTGGCCCCTGGTGGTCTTCGCTTCGACCTTGACCTTCGATCAGCACGATCACTTTCGCACGGGTCTGGCGCTTCGCTGGCATCGCGACGTCTTGGTGTCCACCTCGCTGCGCACCCTCGATCGCTCCCTGGCGCGCTCCGATCTAGCGGTGCGAGCTCGCATCTCCCAGGTGACGACGATCAACGCCAGCCTGAGCAATCGCTCACGAGCCGACTGGGGCTTTGGTTCACTGCTGATCGATCCGCCCGACAGCGCCGCCGATCCTCGTCGCTACCTCGACCTTGGCCCCGTGCTGCCGCGCAGCTTTCTGAGCGTCCGCTACGGTACCGTGCTCCTGCAAAACCTCGATGTGCTTCTGCGCGCCGGCGGCGCCCTCGACCACCGCAACAAGGAAAGCGAAGCGCCGAGTTCCTTTTCTTCCTCCTATGCCGAGGCTGGCAGCGCCATCGAGGTTCACTTGCGACGCACTCTTCGGATCGGCGCGGCCCTCGCCACGAGACGCTACTTCCTAGCCAACGAAAAAAAGACCGACCTGATTCCCGGTCGTCCCGACGCCCTGCCCGTCAATCTGGGCTCGACGGGTGCAGCCTCCTTCCTGGAAGGAGGACTCAGTGTCAACTACAGCGCTGGTGCCAGGCAGTTTAGCGCTGGCGCCGAGTTCTACGCGCGCCGTTACACCTTTGCCTCGGAGTATCTCGCCAGCAACCAGGGTGATGTGCGCAGTGGCGGTCGCTTCAGCGCTGAGGGCTGGGCCTCGCAGCGCATCCGACTTCGCACGGAGTACGACGTGAGCTTCAATCAGCTGCAAATGGCTCCCGAGCTCCGCGGTCTCAAGACACTTCGAGTGCTCATGGAAGGCAGTTTTTGAAGGCAGGCGCTACGGGCCTGTGCTAGTTCGCAGTTCATGTTGAGGGCAACACACACCGCCGCGGCGCTGGTCGCGTTCATCCTCCTGTGTGGCGATGCGGCGCATGCGGGCATTTACAATCTGCAGAGCATCCTGGCCACCGAGGCCGAGGAGGGTCTGAGCGGGGCCATCAGCGCCGCTGCCGACTATCGCAGCGGCAACGTCGATTACTTGTTCATCAGTGCCACTCCCCTGGTGCGCTATCGCTCGGGCAAGCACCTGGTGGTCGGCATCACGCGCGCCGAGCACAAGACCAGCAAAGGTGACACCATCGCCTCGCGCAGCTTCGAGCACGTGCGCTATCGCTACACCTTCTCGCAACGGCTGCTCGGCGAAGTCTTCGCGCAGCACGAATTCGACGCCATCAAACGCCTACAGCTGCGGGCCCTGGTCGGCATGGGCCCCAAGATCGACATCGTCGAGGGCACGTCCTATGGGGTTTCCGTGGGCCTGGCCTACATGCTCGAATACGAGCGCTTGCAAGACGACGGAGCCGCCGACGCCGGTCAGAGCGATCTGCAGCATCGCAACTCAAGTTATCTCGTCGCACGCTACGAGCTCGACGATCGGGTGCAGTTGATCGAGACCATGTACGTGCAGCCCCGCCTCACCGGCGCTAGCGACACGCGCCTATTGTCAGATAGCGAGCTCACGGTGCAAGTAACCAAGCGGGTGAGCTTCACAAGCTCCTTCTCCATTGCCTACGATAGTCGCCCGCCCGCTAGCATCAAGCGCCTCGACACGGCCCTGGTGTCCTCGCTCACTCTGCAACTTTAGGACGTACCTTGCCCTTCCCCCGTCACGACTCGCCGCCGCCTTGCACCACATCGCCCAGCGTTGGCGCACGCGTGCTCGCGATGTGCATCGCCCTGCTCGTCCTTAGCCATGGGTCAGCGCATCGCGCCTGGGCAGGCGTGTCGGGTGAGGGCGTCGACAAGCAGATGACGGCGGTGCGAACCAGCATCGCCCCGATCATCGACGGAGATTTGAGCGATGCGATCTGGGCCAAGGTCGCGCCAGATGACCGCTTCACCCAGCACTTTCCCGTCGACGGCGTTGCCCCGACCCAGCGCACCACGGTGCAGGTGAGCTTC
Organism: Kofleriaceae bacterium; assembly: GCA_024642805.1. Taxonomy (GTDB): domain Bacteria; phylum Myxococcota_A; class Polyangia; order Haliangiales; family Haliangiaceae; genus NORP324. Next base: position 4,305 of record JAHEAK010000050.1, read on the forward strand.
GATGACCGCTTCCTGTATGTAGCAATCAATGCCTTCGACGAGCAGCCCGCCGCCATCTCGCGGCCCATTGCCCGTCGCGACAGCCTCATCTCCTCCGATCGAATAGAACTATTCTTAGACACTCGTCACGACCACGACAGCGGTTTTTGGTTCAGCATCAACGCCGCCGGCGTACTTGCCGATGGCGAGGTGCACGACGACAATCGAATCAACTTCGACTGGGACGCCGTATGGACGGGCAAAGCCCGCGTGCACGGCGAGGGCTGGTCTGCTGAGCTAGCCATCCCACTGTCGATCTTGCGCTACCCGAGTGGGGGCTCTCCGGAGTTTGGCATCAACATCAAGCGCAGCGTTCACCGCACCGGCGAAATCTCGCACTGGGCACACATCCCGCGCGCCACCAGCGGCACCATGAGTCGAGCCGGGCATCTGGTCGGCCTCGAAGGCGTCGAGCCGGTGCGCACCTTCGAGCTGCGTCCCTTCGGCGTCATTCGGCTGCAGACCGAGCTTGGCGCTGGCGGCAGCTTCGCGTTCGGAGATGCCCAGAGCACAGCCGAGATGAGCGTCGGTCTCGATGCCAAGGTCGGCCTCTCGGAAGGCATGACCCTCGATGCCACCATCAATCCAGACTTCGGCCAGGTCGAAGCCGATCCGGTGGTCCTCAATCTCAGCAGCTTCGAGACCTTCTTTCCCGAAAAGCGTCCCTTTTTCCTCGAGGGCGCCGGCTTGTTCGTAACCGACATCAGGCTCATTCACTCCAGGCGCATCGGCCAGCGGACTAGCTCCTTTGGCACCGGCAGTAACATTCGCTTGAACGACGGCAGCCAGGCCGTGGTGACACACTCCGAGCTGGCAGTGCCCATCTTTGCAGCGGCGCGCATCAGCGGTACCGCAGGCAACGACATCAGCTACAACGCCCTCAGCGCCGTCACCGGTCCAGAGGATGTCGAGATCGGCGATGGCTTCGATCGCAAGAGCATCGAAGTCGCCCCCGGCCACAACTACACGGCCGCGCGCGCCAAGTACTCGCTGGGCGGGTCCTCGTACCTGGGCCTGGCCGGCACCTCGGTCGCACGCCTGGGCTCCAGCCGCGATCCGATCGCCAATCACGACGCCTTTGCCGAAAGCATCGATGGCCGTTGGGTGCGCTCCGACGGTATGTACCGACTCTACTTTCAAGTGGCCTCCGCTCAACGAGGCGGCGGCGACCGCTTCGAGGAGGGCGACCGCTTCTGTCAGGACGCAAACAGCTGCCGGCCCATCACCAGACCCGACGGGACGATTCAAGCGCCAGGTGACGTTGGCAGCGCCGGCGAGTTCGGTGGCGCCAAAGCTAGCGGAGCACTGCGCCTCTACACCCGCTACCGCTTTGTCTCGCCCACTTTCGATGTCGATGACTTTGGCTTCGAAAACGACTGGGACTACCACGAGCACGTGGGCAATGCCTCCTACTATCACGAGGCTCCCTTTCTGTGGTTCGAGCGCGCGGAGCTAAATCTAACCAGCGTCACCCATCTTGGATTCGACGGGACTCGCAAGCAGCTGAGCTTCAGCTCGTCCCTCAACTTGATGATGCAAAACTTCTGGACAACCAACCTCAAGCTCGAGTGGCAGCCGGCTGGCAACTACACGACTAGGGAGACCTCCGATGGCGCGCGTTTCGAGCAGAGCGACGTGTTGCGCGCCGACTTCGACCTGGCCACCGACAGCCGCAAGGACATTAGCGGCGGTATTGGCAGCGAACAGCTCATCAGCCCTAGCACCGAGCTGCGCCTCAGTTCGGCCTATGCCTACGGCACGCTGCGCCCAACCCCGCCGCTCGAGCTCAAGTTGCAATCGGATCTGAGTTTCAAGCGTGGTGACCTGCGAGTCATCGACTGCATCGCCGATGAAGGCAGCTGCTGGCGTCGCTCCCTGATACGCGACTACACCCTGGCCCTCCAGGACACCCAGAGCCTCAACGTCACCGCGCGCGCCAGCCTGGCCATCACCAACGAGCTGAGTCTGGAAGGCTACTGGCAACTCTTCGCTGCCGGTGGCGAGCTTCATGACTATCTAGGCCTCTATGGTCTCACCGGAGCAAGTCCCGAGATTCGGCGAGGACAAGGCGAGGAGCTGCCCTTCGATGGCGACATCGATAACGATGGCAGCCCCGATGACCGCTTCTCCTTCGCCACTCTCAACGCCAACGTGGTGCTGCGCTGGGAGCTCTTTCCTGGCAATACTCTCATCGCGGTCTACACCCGCTCACAGCGCAACGATCGCGATCGCAACAAGCTTGCCTACGCGGGCCTGCGCAGCGGACCAGCAGAAGAAATCTTCTTGCTCAAGTTCACGCTCTTCGCGGGTCTGTAAGGCCGGCCGCGTGCTAGAAGGGCCAGAGCCCCCAAAGAAAATACAAAGCGGTGAAGACCACGGCCGTCACGGCCCAGGCACCAGCCAGCTGCAGGAAGGCGCTGCTGACGGCTTTCTTACGGCGGGTTGCCACGAGCACGCACAGAGCCGCAGCCACCAGAGCGCCGGCCAGCCCCCACACGATCATGCCGGGATAGACCATGACCGAAGCACCAGGCGGCGCATCGGCCACGAGCCACTCGTGAGCATAGGGCTCGTACATGAGCATGGGCCAGCCGCCAAAATCGCACAGCAGATAGCCGAGCGCGAAACCGACCACGGCCGCGACCCCAATCAAGTATGCAACCTGCCACCTTGGCACGCTCGCATCCTACCACCCTCTCCCATGGCCAAGCCCGAGCTGGCGCACACGCCCATCAGCGCATGACGATGAGGCTGACGCTCTGCCTGTAGATAGCGAGACCCGGCAATGAGAAATCGCCAACCAGCAAATTGCCCCGCCCCTGGCTTTCTTCCAAAATGCCCACGCGCCGCGCGACGCGGTCATTCGACTCAGGAGAATTCCATGCGAACCCTTGCTTCCAAAACACTCATCGCCCTGCTTGTCAGCGGCACGACTGTCTACGCCAGCTGCTATGGCTCCTTCGCTCTCACCAAGAAAGTGCATTGGTGGAACGGCGCGGCTTCCAGCAACAAGTTCGTGCAGTGGTTGGTCTTCGTCGGTCTCAACGTCATTCCCATCTATGGCCTGGCCGTCGTCGTCGACGCCTTGGTGGTCAACAGCCTCGAGTTTTGGACGGGTAGTAATCCGGTCAAGGGCGTTGCCAGTCGCGTCGAGAAGAACGCGGACGGAACTGCCACTGTCTATCGCGGCGACGAGGTCTACACCGCGGTGCCTGTCGGGCCCGACCGCGTCGAGATCTATAAAGGCGAGCAGCGACTCGGCATCGCTGCGGTGGCACAAGATGGCTCCCTCGTGGTGACCGACGAGAGCGGCGCCGTGCGCCTCAGCCAAAACGCGCTCTAGCACAAGCCGCCGCCAGGCCCAGCTGAGAAGGTGGGCCGATTCGGCGCTTTTGTGTCAAACTCGCGCCATGCCCAGCCTGCGTTTGCATCGCCTTAGCCTTTGGACCGCCACTGCCCTGCTCATGCTCAGCTGCGGGGGACAGACTAAGGGCGACGCGATGATGCAGGCGCGTCTGGACTCCAACGAGATTCAACTGGCCAAGCTCACCGAGCGGCTGGAGATTCTCGAGTCCAAGACCGGCAAGCTCGACGGCGTTGGGGAAGGCATTCAGCTCCTGCTCCAGCGCCTCGACGAGATAGGTGCTGGCGGGGGCGATCCTTCCGAGCGAAGACATCCGAGCGCGACGGCGACCTACTCACTGCCCATCGATGGCGATCCTTTTATTGGCCCGAAAGACGCCAAGGTCACCATGGTCAAGGGCTACGACTTTTACTGCGGCTACTGCGACAAGGTGCGGCCAACTCTCGCCGAGCTGCAAAAGATCTACGGCAAGGACCTCAAGATCGTCTTCAAGAACTTCGTGATTCACGACGAGATTGCCCGTCTGCCCGCGCTGGCCGCATGCGCCGCCAATCTGCAGGGCAAGTTCATGCCCATGTTCGAGCAAATCTGGCAGCAAGGCATTCGCTCCCAGCAAGAGCTCAATGAAGGCCACCTCCTGGCCATTGCCAAGGCTCTCAAGCTCAAGGAAAAGCAATTCGTGGCCGACATGCGCGGTCCCTGCGAAGAGAAGGTGCAGACAGACTTCGATCAGCTCAGTGCTGTTGGCGCCACCGGCACACCAGCCTTCTACATCAACGGGCGCTTCTTATCGGGCGCGCTGTCCATCGACAAATACCAGCGAGTCATCGACCAGGAGTTGGAAAAAGCCGATCGCGCCATCAAGGAGGGCGTCAAGCTCGGCGAGTACTACCAGACCCTGGTCGAGTCAGGGCGCAAGTCGATCTAGGGTCGAGGCTCATCGGGCTCCTTGCCCTTGGGCGCTTCGACGGCAGGTGGTGGCAGACGGAAGGGCTCCACTTCCACCTCCATGGCCAACACCGCTTCTGACTGCACCTCCACGTCCTGGCAGTGCACAGGGATGGTGTCGAGCACCTTTTTGTCGAAGCGCTTCATGTATTCCGGGTCGCGAAAGTCGCCGCCCAGGGGCACGACGCACAAGGACAAAAGGCCAGGCTTGAGGTCACCGACTTTTAGGGTGTCGCCCTCGGTCCAAAAGTACGAACGCACATCGACGCTGCCTCGCAAGACCAAGGCGTTGAAGTCTGCCCCCGCCTGCGAATCGATGTGTCCAGGCACGAGGAGAACCTGTGCCGAAGGAATGGAGGCTCCGCCCTTGCCCTTGACCACCAAGCTCAATCCGGCATTGCCTTCCGATTGATCGAAGTCGAGGCTCGCGCCCTGCCCGCTGCGAATCTCCACCTCGAGCGAGTGCAAGACCGAGCTGGCCGTGCTGTCTCGCTGGCCCGAAAAAACCTTGTAGCGACCAGGCGCGAGGCGTTCGAAGCTATAGCTGCCGTCGGCTCGCAAGAAGGTGAGCGCGGCAACATTGGGTCGCGCCATGTCATCCTGGATGGGCACGGCGGTCACCGATTGCGCCGGCGCGGGCCCACCGTCCTTGGAAACCTGCCCGGCTAGAAAACCGGTGGCCGCCAGTTGCAGAACCAGGTCGCTCTTGGCTTCGCTGGAGGCAGCCACGACAACCGGCTGCGAGCGACCCTGCTTGAGATCATCGGCTGCCACCACGATCTCCTCGGTGCTAGCCATGGCGCATTCGAAGCCGCCGTCCGCGGCGCTGCGAGTTTGAGCGTAGTGATTGACGGCGTCACCACGAGCATCCCAGGCCACATCGAGAAAGCGCGAGTCGCCCAACACGCGTTGGTTGCACACGACCAGGACGCCCGCTGCGGGCTGGCCGTCGGCCGCACGCACCGTTCCGGCGATGGAGCGCGTCTCTGGCTTGTAGTCATCGTCCTCCGTCAGTTGCGCGAGCGCTTTCTCGCTGCCCCAATACGCACGCAGGCGCTTGTCGAGCTTCTGCGCCTCGTCGGACTCGCCACGCATGCGTTTGATGACGACCAGGGTGCTGAGGTAGTCGATGGTCTTGGGGTTGTTGTCGCCAAGCTCGGCTCGCACCAGCTCGTAGCTGCTCGATGCCAGTGAGTGGGCCTCCTCGTACTTGCCAGTCTCGGCTTTGATGCTCGCTATCCGGTTCTGAAGTCTCGCCACTTGCAGTGCTGTCGTCTTGTCGCTTGCGCTGACGCCACGCCAGGTCGTCTGCAAAAGATCGAGCGCCTCTTGCAGTCGACCCTCCTGGCGCAGAATGACCGCCATCGCCAGATCCACGTCGACCGAGAGTTCCGCGTCTCCTCCCCATTGGGCAATCGCCGCGCGCGCGCGTCGAGCCAGGCGTCGAGCTTCTTCGTAGCGAGACGAACCACTGGCGACCAGGCGAGTCTGGCCCGCCAGTGCGCGCGCGCGAAATTCGGTGTAGCCGCTCTCTTCGGCGGCGAGAATCGCTTCCTCATACGCGCGCTCGGCGTCAGCCAGCCGCAGCTCTTCGAAATAGAGCTGGCCGAGCAGCGCCTGCGCTTCGGCCTGCAGAGGCAAGTAGCCCAGGAGCAGACTGCGATCGCGCGCCGCTTCCGCCTGTGCAATGGCACTCTTGCCGCGCCCAGCCTCGCCTTGCGACTTGGCGCTCTGCAGCGAAGCCTGAAGCGCCGCGACTTCCTCTTTCTGCTCGGGTGCCGGTCCCGAGACACCGCGCTGCAGGGCCGCTGCGTCCTGACACTCGCCGATTGGCGAGAGCGCAAGTGCCGCTTCGAGCGCCCGGTCCACGCCGCGAGCATCCACGTTGGCAAATGCCGAGGTCAGTGCACGCAGCTCTTGCCTGCGCTTCTGCAAGCAAGTCATCTGCATCAAGGTGAGTTGATCGTCACCGGCATTCTGTGAGCGGCTGGCCCGACAGATCTGTACCCGCAGATCGACCAACTGATTGGCATAGGCATCGACGATCGATTCAAATTTGCCGAGCACATCCAGGGAACCTTCAACCTGCGTCATGGTGAAGGCGGTGCGAACCTGCGTGCGAAGCTCCGGATCCCAGGAGCCTGCCAACACGGTCGTGTCGGGTCGGCATTGGCTAGCCGCATCCGCGCTCGGTCGAGTGAGACCGAGAAAGAGCAGCGCCCCGAGGCCAAGCGAGGCAGCGGCCGCATAGGGCCAGCGCCGTCGTCCCTCGGGCTCGAGCAGGCTCAAAAGCTCCTCCATCGATGCAAAGCGCTTCTCTGGACTGATCGACAAGCCTCGCGCCAGGGCCGCCCGCACCCTCGAGCTCAGAGCAACACTATCGGGCAAGGCAGGAGCCTTCTCGCTGAGCACCTGCTCCTTGAGCGATTGGTAATCGTCAGCGCTAAAGGGTCGCGCGCCGACAAGAGCCTCGTAGAGCGCAACACAAAAGCTGTACTGATCGCTGCGTGCGTCGGCTGCTTGCGCCCGATGCTGCTCGGGAGCCATGTACGCGGGCGTGCCCAAGATGGTGCCCGTGCGGGTGAGTCCCGGGTTGGCGTCGACGCGCTCCGAGGCGAGCGCGGTGGCGTCGAGAGCCCCGACGGCGGTCTGGGCTGCCGGCTGGGCTGCCGGCTGGGTTGCGGCCCGCGCCGTGTTCTGACCTCCTGCCTGGGCCGTTGCGTCGAGCGCATCGACACCTTGCTCCGAACTCGGAGCTGGGCTCGCCGTCTCGCTTACAACATCCAGCTCGCTGGTCGATGCCGGCGCGCCTTTGGCTGCGTGCCTAGAGCCCAGTGCTCCCTCGCTGCTCGCCTGCCGGGCCAAGCCAAAGTCGGTAACGAGCACGCGCCCGTCTTTGCCGAGCAGCACGTTGTGCGGCTTGAAGTCTCGATGCACGAGCCCGACTCGATGCGCTGCCGCCAGTCCCTGCCCAGCCTGCCGATAGACAGCCAGCACTTCTTCGTGGCCGCGCTGCGTCTCGCTCCAGGCGGCCAGATTCTGGCCATCGACGAACTCCATCGATACGAAGTCGCGACCATCGTCAGTGCCGACCTCGAAGACGGTCACGACATTGGGGTGGCTGAGCTTTGCCATGGCCTGGGCCTCGCGCAAGAGTCGTGCTCTGGCCTGTGTTTCGCGACTCCGCCGCAAGACCTTGAGAGCGACTTTGCGGTCCAGATCCGGATCGAAGGCCGAGTAGACGATGCCATTGCCCCCTTGGCCGAGCTCATCGAGGATCACGTACCTGGCTAGCTGCGCCCCCCGCTGTAAGGCCGAGGCAGCGCTCTCTCCAGCAGCGCCGGTGCCCGAGCTAGCGCCACCCTTCTCTGCCGAGATCGTTGTCGACGCGGTGGTCGAACATGTGTCGCTCTTGCGAGGCATGTGGCTAAGGACTATAGCCTAATCGGCAAGCGGCCCTATACTCGGGCAGGCACAGCTATGCACACGCTAGGTCAGACGGCTTCGCCCGAAAGTGACAGGCCCGAGCGCTTCGCTCGCCTGTTCTTGCTTTTCGAGTGCGATCGCCCAAGCGCTCTGTCGATGAGCATCCGCCTGGCCGGCCTCAGCGAGCTGCGCATTGGCCGCGCTTCGACGCGACGCCTCAGCGACGAGGGCAGCGAGCTTAGCTTGCCCGACCGTTGGCTCAGCTCCAAACACGCGCGCCTGCATGACAGCGTTGGCCGTTGGATCTTGCAGGACGAGGATTCCAAGAATGGCTGCAGGGTCAACGGCGAGCCCGTCAAGCGGCGAGAGCTACACGATGGCGACCTCATCGAGCTTGGCCGCAGTTTCTTCATCTTCCGATCGGAAGCAGACGAGGACGCGCTGGCCAGTAAGAACCTCGAAGGCGCGCCCGCCGCCGAGCTGCCAATTTCCCTCAGCCCACAGCTCGCTCACGAAATCGCCAAGCTCGTGAAGCTAGCCCAGACCGACATCAGCATCTTGCTGCTTGGCGAGAGCGGTTCTGGCAAAGAAGTCATCGCCAACCATATTCATGCCAGGTCAGAGCGCACGGGACAGTTCGTGCCCGTCAACTGTGGAGCCCTGCCCTCTGGCCTGGTCGAGTCGGAGCTCTTCGGTCACAAGAAGGGCGCCTTCTCTGGTGCCATCGAGGATCACAAAGGTCTGGTGCGCAGTGCGGATCGCGGCACTCTCTTCCTCGATGAGATCGCCGACCTGCCCGCTGCCGCGCAGGCCACCTTGTTGCGCGTGCTCCAGGAAAAGGAAGTGCGTGCGGTTGGTGCCACCACCAGCCACAGCGTCGACGTGCGGGTCATCTCCGCAACCCATCTCGATCTCGACGCGCGCGTCGCTGACAATAGTTTTCGCCGCGATCTCTTCGCACGCATCGCCGGCTACCGAATGCAGCTGCCGCCCTTGCGCGAACGTCGAGAGGACATGGGCCTGCTCATCGGCGCCTTCTTGGGTGCAAGTGCCGGCGCATCGCTGAGCGTGGAGGCCGCCAGGGCCCTGTTGGCCTATACCTGGCCTCTCAACATTCGCGAACTCAAGTCCTGCCTGGCAACCGCCGCTGTGCTCTGTGATGGCAAACGCATCGAGCTTGAACACTTGCCCGCAGCCCTGCGCCAGGAGCCAGCGCCTGCTGGCCTCGCGAAGGCCGCCGAGGGCGATCAGGAACTGCAAGCGGCTCTCTTGCTGGCGCTCGAGGAGCATGAGGGCAACATCAGTGCCGTCGCGCGCGCCATGGACAAGGACCGCAAACAGATTCAGCGCTGGGTCAAACGCTTCGCCATCGACCTGCAAAGCTTTCGCGTTGGCTAGACGCGCAAGCGCGTCACGCAGAGCTCACCGAGTGAGGACGCCGCGCGAGGACACCGCGCGAGGACACCGCGCGAGGACACCGCGCGAGGACGCCGCGCGAGGACGCCGCGCGAGGGACAACCGAGTGAGGGCCTATCGACTGTGGGCCTGCGACACTGCGACAGCTGACTGCGACAGCGCGACAGACAAAAGACGCAAATCCGGTGCGATCGTGAACCCATGGGCGCGATTTCAGGCCGCTCTGCCTGGCACAGCCACTGCATTGTCCCCCTCATCATGACCACCACCACCTGTCGACTCTCCATCATTGCCAAGCGCCAGCGCCGACGCGCCATCGTCGACGTCCTGGTGTCCCTCGCCTTTGTGTGCTCGAGTGCTGCCAACCTCGGCATTCTCTTGACCATCTGAGTTCCCCCTGGGGCCTTGCTCGTCGCTTGCTCCAACTTCCACACGGATCCCACATGCATACTCGCGCCAAACTGGCCGTCGCCGGCCTTGCCCTGCTCGTCCTCGCCTTTCTCGGCTATCAGAAGTTCTCTCACAAGGACGACACGCAGCCAGCGCCTACCGCTGACACGTCCTCGCCCCACAAGGCGCCTGAACCAACCCGTGCAAGTTCTGCCGATACCGAGGAGAGCGACATGGCAGCCTTCGCAAGACCAGCCGAGGTCGACGACGATCCGCTTGGCAGCCTGGTGCTGGAAGGACAGGTCGTCGATGCCAATGACGAGCCTGTCGCTGGGGCCATGGTCGTGCTCGGTTCCGCGCCACCACGGACAACAGAATCCGAGGCCGACGGCAGCTTCAGCTTCGACAAGCTCGTCAGCCGCAGCTATCCGGTGTTCGCGCGCTCGGAGAGTGGCGTGGGCGGTCCCGTCTTCGTGACCCTCAACAGCACCAGTGATCCGGTTGTCGTTCGGCTGCAGCCTGGTGGCGGCATCGAGGTCGAAGTCGTCGACGCAAGCGATCACCCCATCGAGGGTGCGGTGGTCGCCATGGTCGACATGCAGTCCCTTAGCCAGACCACCGACTCGCAGGGCATTGCCGTGCTCAGCAATATTCCGCCGGGACAGAGTCTGGTCACCGCCAGCGCAGCTGGATTTGCCAAAGCCACCGCCGTCGTCAATGTGCCGCGCAGCGCCGACACCAAGCGGCGCCAGCGCTTGACCCTCATGGCCGGCACCGCCGTGAGTGGAACGATCTACGCACCGGATGGCGCGCCCCTGGCAGGAGCCTATGTCATCGCGCGTCCCGTTGGCACACTCTTGCAACTGCAGACGCCAAAGAACGATGGCGTGCAGAGCGACGAGCAGGGGCGCTTCACCCTGCCCAGCGTGCCCGCAGGAGGCACGCAGCTCTATGCCGTGCATGAAGACTACGCAGCGACGACCGGTGAGCGTTTTGCGGTCGGCAGCACAGCGATCGAAGGCCTCAAGCTCACGATGCGCGAAGGCGCCACGCTCTCGGGTCGCGTCGTCAAAGCCGACGGCCA
>JAHEAK010000051.1 GCA_024642805.1 Kofleriaceae bacterium
CGTCGTTGCTGCCTTCAGGAACGCAGCTGGAGCGGTCGTCGCACACAAAGCCACTTGGGCAATCGGTGCTGCTGCTGCAGAAACCGGCTTCTTGGCAAAGGCCGTCGGTGTTGCAGAAACAACCGCTGGCGCAATCGTAGTTGCTGGCGCAGCTCCAGCCGGGTTCAGCGTTGCCGCCGGATGGGTAGCAGCCCCAATCGTCGCAGCGGTAACAACCGGAGTCGTCACAGTAGGAGTAACCGGAGCCCGAGCCACCTTCGTCTCCGAAGTACAAATGGCAGCCGGCGAGGGCGGTGGAAAAGAGGGCGAGGGCGGCAACGAGAATGGCGTTTCGAATCATATTTGCTCCAACGGTAGGTGACTTGGTCGGCATCGTGTCTCGGCTTTAAAGCATGCGGCGTGCCAGCTCGGCAAAGGGATCGGATTTGCTGAACAATCAGACGCTTCAGTCCCCTGAGCCTGCCGAAGATTCAACAAAAGAGAGCGGATACTGACAGAACCGTCCGGGTTTTGGCGTGTTGGACGATTGGCAGCCCCGGCCGATCGGTGTGGCAGTTGCTTCACCCTGTCTTCCTAACACGTCGCGGCGGTCTGGCCCCTGGCCAGCCGTTAACATTGGTTCACGAGTTGAGACGCAGAGTGTTCACGTTTAGGACACTCCGAGCGGCGCACAAATGTGGGATTGAACACGCGAATTGGCAGTCATCCCCGGCGCTCTGAGTGTCGCTCATGTCCGCTCTCGCGGTAGCCTTGTGGGATGGCCGAGGAACTCTTCGTCGACGTTCGCTATCGGGGGCTCGAGTGCGGCAGCAAGCTGCGTATCGAGGACTTCGCCGCTTCGCAGGCCTATCTGCACCATCCGCTGCCCATGCCCGTCGGATCGCCCTTGCTGGTCGACACCGGCGAGGGTCTAGAAATTCCGGTCACAGTCTCTCGTGTGTGCGAGCAAGTGGCAGGCAACGACAAACCAGCCGGAATGTTCGTGCGCCCGCAGGCTCTCACCGATCTTGCGCAGAGCTGGTGGGACGAGCGCGTCGCGCGCACCGAGGAGCCGGTTGCCATCATCGCCGCACCAGCCGAGCCTGCGCCGCAAAGCGCAGCCGAGCCAAGCGGGACGGTGGCCGAACAAAGCCAGCAAAACAACCAGAGCGAAGACGAAGAGGACGGCGACACCGAGGTCGTGGATGTCGCTCTGCCCACACATAAGGCCGCGAGCAAGGATCCAAGCTCCGAAATCGAGGACGCCGCCGACGAGACGCCCGCCAAGGGCAAGAAGAAGCGCCGGCGCAAGAAGCGCTCGACCAAGGCCTGAGTAGCCCCTGCTTCGGCGGCGCAGATCAGGCAAGCTCGATGTGCGTGCAACTTCGAACTTCGAGAGCTGTCGTAGATCCATCAGCGATGCCGCGCGTCTAAGAGTCCGCCTCGCCTTATCCAAAAGTTCGCCTCGCTTCATCCAACCCGGGAGACCTTTATGCTGTGTCGAATCCTGCTGTCGATCTCGCTGGCCAGCGCCACCATGGTGAGCGCCTCTGCCGATTCTCGTGCCTGCGGCAACGCGATGTATGTCGACGGCGACGATGCCGTCAAACAAGTAGCCGAAGCCGAGCGCCTGCTGGCCCTTGGCAAGCTTCAGCGAGCTGAAGAGAAGGTGGAGCCGCACACCTATCGCTTCGAGGATGCGGGCATTCAAAAGCGCGCGAACATCGTCTGGGCCACGGTCGCGTTTCGCAGAGAGCGCGCCAAGGCCGATAGCTGGCCGGTGAAAGGTGGTCTTCGGCAACTGGAGGCCGAGCTGGAAGGGGACGCGGACAACCCGGTCTTGCTGGCGCGTATCTCTGAAGGCTATGCGCTTGCTCCCGACACGGCTGCCCGTGCCCGTGCGACCCTTGAGGATCTGGCTGCGCGCGATGTGATGCCCGATGCCTATGGGTATCGAACCCTGGCCCGCCTGCGCTTTCACGATGGCGATCAAGACGCCGCGCTTGCCGCACTGACCTTGTGCAAGAACATGAGCAAGCGCAAGAAAGTCTGCACGCTGAATTTGAAGTCGCCGTCGGGCACGACAGAAACAGCTCAGACCAAGGCACCGAGCCAACCGCGAGCTACTCGCCAGCGACACTAATGCGATTCGCGTCGTGGTATGTCGCCGGGGCGCTCGTGATCCTTGGTGCCTGTTCCAAGCCCGTGGACGACCAGACGGTCGCGCCCGCGCCAGCGTCCGCCGACACTCTCGCCGAGAACCAGCATAGCGAGTCTCGCGCACAGGCGTTGGCACTGGTGGAGCACTTCGAGTGCGCGCGCTGTCACGAGGTTTCGGGAGCGGCCGAGGTCGCGACTGACAAACACTGTGTGCGCTGTCACCGACAGGTGCAGGACGGCAGCTATGCGGCTGAGCCGGCACTCCTTGCCAAGTGGTCGGCCAACATTCACAGCTTGCAGATAGCGCCCTCGCTTGCGGCGATGGGACGCAAGCTGCGTCGCGATTGGGTTCGCGATCAACTGCTTCAGCCTCGTGATATTCGGCCAGCATTGCAAGCGAACATGCCGCGCTTGCCCCTCAGTGCATCGGAGGCCGAGAGCATTTCGGCTTATTTCGTGCCGCAGGAGCGAGATAATAGGCGTTTTTCTGAAGACTCGATTGGGCGAGGTGCCGAGCTCTTTGCGAGGTACAGGTGCGGAGTATGTCACGCCTTCGGTGACAAGCCGGCGCTCCCTGGTCCTGGCTATACCAGCCCTGAAGTTGCCGCTACTGGGCTTGCGACGACTGGGCTTGCGACGACTGCCCCGACACGAGACGCCTTGCTCTTGGCGCCCGATCTGATGCACACGCGCCATCGCTTTCAGTCGGGCGCCCTGGTTGATTGGTTGATGGATCCACAGTCCTTGCAGCCAGACACCTTGATGCCGAACTTTCATCTCAAGGAGAATGAGGCCGCCAGCCTGGCTGCCTATATCTGGCTGGCACCTGTGCGCGAGCCGAGCCTGCCCACACTCGGCGATCGACTGCCGGTGCTCGATCGCGTCGTCGCGTGGGACGAGGTCTTCACCAAGGTCTTCAAGAAAGTGTGTTGGCATTGTCACTCGTCCAAGGAGTTTGCGATGGGCGATGGTGGTCCCGGCAACACGGGCGGCTTTGGCTTTGCGGCGCGCGGTCTCGATCTGAGTTCTTACGAAGCGGCGCTCTCCGGCTCCATCGGGGACGATGGTCGGCGGCACAGCGTCTTTGCCAAGGACCAAGAGGGGGTACCTCTGCTCATCAGAAGCATGCTCGTGCGCGAAGAGGAAGTGCGAGGCCATCAAGGGCCTATGCGCGGTATGCCTCTTGGCTTTCCGCCAATGAGTCGTGAGCAGATCCAGCTGGTCGAGTCGTGGCTTGCGCAAGGCCGCCCGCGCTGATCCGCGCGAGGGCGGTGCGGGGCAAGTCCCGGCCGCCGGGCTGCTGCTATGATGGCAGGCGTGAAACTCGTCGCAGCTCCCGCCCTCCGCGAAGGCGATACCATTGCCGTCGTTGCGCCCGCCGGACCGGTCCCCATGGATCGCCTGGCGCCTGGCATCGAGATGTTGCGCACGCGCTTCAAGGTGATCGTGAGCGAGGACATCGCCCGCCGCGACGGCTTTCTCGCCGGCGATGACGCACGCCGTGCCGAGGAGTTCAACGCGGCGCTGCGCAACCCCGAGGTGCGCGCGATCTGGGCCGCTCGCGGTGGCTACGGCTGTTCACGCATCGTCTCGAGCCTCGACGAGGCGGCCATGGGCAAGGACCCAAAGCACATCGTCGGCTTTTCCGACCTCACGGTGCTCCTGTGCTGGGCGGCCTCCCTCGGCCTGCAGTCGATTCACGGCCCGGTACTCACCCAGCTCGGCGAGCTCGCTCGAGACGATCGCGAGTGGGTCGTCGATCTTTTGATGGGCAACAAGCGCGACGCCATGTTCGCGGAGGGGCTGGCGACGGATCTCGAGCTCGAGGCGCCTGTGTTGGGTGGCAACTTGAGTCTGCTGGCCCACCTGTGCGGCACCGAGAGGGCTCCGAACTATTCTGATGCCATTTGCTTGCTGGAAGATGTTGGCGAGCGACCCTACGCCATCGATCGCTACTTGAGTCAGCTGCTCATGCAGAGCGCTGCCTCGGGGCTGCGTGCGGCTCACTGTGTCTTGCTCGGCGACTTCGCCCGCTGCGTGGAGGAGTCGGATGCAAGTCAAGAGGTCATGGCGACCATCACCGCCCGGCTGCGCATGGCCGGCTTGCCCTCGGCGCTTGGGTTGCCTTTCGGCCACGGTGATCGCAATCGAGCCTTCGCCTTTGGTGGCCAGGCGACGATCGAGCACGGCTGTCTGCGACTGCACTAAGTCGCGCCGAAGGAGCACCTGGCAACTCGCCCGTGTATGATGCGGGCGTGCGCTGCCTGGGCTTGGATGTCGGAACGAAGACCATTGGCGTCGCGCTCTCGGATGCCCTTGGCTTGTGCGCGCATCCCCTCGTGGTGCTGCCTAGAGCAGGGACCGTGGCCGACCTGCGCGCGGTGGAGGCGCTGGTCGACGAGAACGAAGTGGTTGCCATCATCGTCGGCTTGCCTCTCGAACTCTCAGGCAAGGAGGGCCATCGCGCTCGCCGCGTCAGGGTGCTCATCACGGCTCTCAGTGAGCACTTTGCCGAGCGCGTGCGAGTGCATGAGTGGGACGAGCGATTTTCGACGGCGGCTGTCGAGCGCGTGCTCATCGACGCCGATATGTCGCGGGCAAAGCGCAAGAAAGTCATCGACAAACAGGCCGCGGCCTACATCCTTCAGGGCTGGCTCGACGCCAACCGGCCCGCGAGCTAAGCTTCGAACGCTCTTTCATGTCCAAACGAAGCTTTCGCATCGCGACCGGGATCGTCGTCAGTAGCTTGCTGCTAGGCGCGGTCTTGGCGCTCTATCTCTACCGGGTCGCGGAAAACTATCCCAACGAGCGTCATCGCGGCACCGGTGCTGAGATCATCGTCGAGATCGAGCGCGGCATGAGCTTTCCCGCTATCGCTCAACGACTGGCCAAGCTGGGTGTGATCGACAAACCTCGATGGTTTCGCTTCTATGGCATGCGCCGTGGCGTCACCACCAAGGTGCGCACGGGTGAGTACGTCCTCACTGACAACATGACGCCACACGAAGTGGTCGACAGGCTCCTCGAAGGCGTCAAGGAAGTCACGGTCAAGGTCACGGTGCCTGAGGGCCTGCATCTGCTCGAGGTCTTCGCCCTTTTTGAGCAGGCCGGCGTATGCAGTGCCAAAGAGCTCGAAGGTCTCGGCCGAGATCCGACCTTCCTGCAGAAGCTTGCCATCGAAGGCGAGACCATCGAAGGCTATCTTTTTCCTGACACCTACAACTTCAAGGTTCCCAGCGAGCCCAGTCTGGTCTTGGAGACGATGGTCAAGCAGCATCGAACCGTCTGGGATCGCCTGCGTCGCTCCAGCGAGGAATCCTTCGGCAAGGTGCGCGAGACCATGGACTGGAGCGAGCACGACTTCCTGATTATGGCCTCCATCGTCGAGAAGGAGGCGGTGCAGGCCAGCGAGCGCCCCCGCATTGCGCAAGTCTTCATGAACCGATTGATATCGCCGAGCTTTGTGCCGCATCGCCTCGATACCGATCCGACCATCCGCTACGGCTGCACGGTGCCCCAGCGCAAGTCGGCGGCCTGCCAGGAATGGGACATCAGCGATCGCTTGCATCGCAAGCAGTTGAACGATGCCGACAATCCGTACAACACCTACCAGCACGACGGCCTGCCACCGGGGCCGATCTGCAGCCCTGGCGCCGCAGCCCTCAGCGCGGTCATGAACCCGGATGGCTCGAAGTATTTCTACTTCGTCGCGATGGATGACAAGAGCCACGTCTTTGCCAAGACCCGCGCCGAACACGAGCGCAACGTAGATAAGTACATTCGCAAGCCCTAGCGAGGATGTGCTCGAAACTCCGCGGTAGGAGCATGTCGGATGATGGCGCTAGCAAGTTCTGCGCTCTCCGGCTCCGGCGTGTTATTCTACCAAGACATTTTAACTTCTACGGGAAGAGGCACGCATGAGTCTGGTTGGGCAGATCGCGGAGTTGCAGGACTACAAGGAGTATCAAGACCTTCACTGGGAAGGATCGTTTGGTGAGTACCTGGAGCTGGTTAAGAAAAACCCGCGGGTGACGCGCAACTCCTATCAGCGCGTGTTCGACATGATCTTGTCGCACGGCGTTGAAGAGTACATCGACAACAAGAAGAAGCTTGTCCGCTACAAGTTCTTCCAAGACGAGGCGCATGGCGGCGCAGATGCCGTCTTTGGCCTCGATATCCCACTGATGCGTCTGGTGAGCGTGCTCAAGAGTGCCGCTCATGGCTACGGTACCGAGAAGCGCGTGATTCTTTTGCACGGGCCTGTCGGTTCCGCCAAGTCGACGATTGCGCGCCTGCTCAAGCAGGGTCTCGAGGAGTACTCGCGCACCGCCGATGGCGCCCTCTACAGCTACGGCTGGGAGTTGCCAAGCGATTTGCGCCATCTAGCCGGTGGCGAAGAGTTCTTTGCCTGCCCGATGCACGATGAGCCCCTGCGTCTGATTCCGCAGGCTTGGCGCGAGCAGGTCTTCCGCAAGCTGGCCCTCGGCAACGACGATCACCGCGTGCGAATCGTTGGCGACGTCAATCCGGCTTGTCGCTGGATCTTTCGCGAGCTGATGGAGCACTACAAGGGCAACTTTGAAAAAGTCGTTCAGCATGTGCGCGTCAAGCGTCTGATCCTCAGCGAGCAAGATCGCATCGGCATCGGCACCTTTCAGCCCAAGGACGAGAAGAACCAGGACTCGACCGAGCTCACCGGCGATATCAACTACCGCAAGATTGCCGAGTTCGGATCCGATTCCGATCCGCGCGCCTTCAACTTCGACGGCGAGTTCAACGTCGCCAACCGAGGCATCATCGAGTTCGTCGAGATTCTCAAGCTCGAGGTCGCCTTCTTGTACGACCTTCTGGGTGCAACCCAAGAGCACAAGATCAAGCCTAAGAAGTTTGCGCAGACCGACATCGACGAGGTCATCATCGGCCACACCAACGAGGCCGAGTATCGCAAGCTGGTCAACAATGAGTTCATGGAGGCTTTGCGCGATCGAACCGTCAAGGTCGACATCCCGTACATCTCGCGCGTCTCCGAGGAAGAGAAGATCTACGCCAAGGCCTACACCAGCGAGCGCGTTGGCAAGCACGTGGCTCCTCACACGCTCTATGTTGCGGCGCTGTGGGCAGTGCTCTCTCGGCTCGAGGATCCCAAGAAGCAAAACCTGAGCGTCTTGCAGAAGGCCAAACTCTACGACGGCAAGCTCTTGCCAGGCTTTACCCAGGACAACATCAAGGAGCTGCGCAAGGAGTCGACGCGCGAGGGCCTCGACGGCATCTCGCCGCGCTATATCCAGGACAAGATTTCCAATGCCCTGGTTTCCGACATGGCCGGCAACTCCATCAACCCCTTCATGGTGATCAACGAGCTAGAGTCGGGACTGCGCCATCACACCCTCATTTCCAACGAGGATGACAAGCAGCGTTATCGAGAGCTACTGAGTGTGGTCAAGCAGGAGTACGAGGACATCGTCAAAGACGAGGTCCGCCGGGCCATCTCGGCCGACGAGGGCGCGATTGCCAAGCTGTGCGCCAACTACATCGACAACGTCAAGGCCTATACCCAGAAGGAGAAGGTAAAAAATCCCTACACCGGGCAGGATGAGGAACCCGATGAGCGCCTGATGCGCTCGGTCGAGGAGAAGATTGACATTCCCGAGTCGCGCAAAGACGACTTCCGGCGAGAGATCATGAACTACATCGGAGCGCTTGCCGTCGAGGGGCGAAGCTTCGACTACAAGACCAACGAGCGACTGCGCAAGGCTCTAGAGGCCAAGCTCTTCGAAGACCAAAAGGACTCCATCAAGCTGACCAGCTTGGTGTCCAACGTCGTCGATCGCGAGACCCAGGAGAAGATCGACGTGGTCAAGCAGCGCCTCATCAAGAACTTCGGTTACGACGAGGTCTCTGCCACCGATGTTCTCAACTTCGTGGCCTCGATCTTCGCTCGCGGTGATGTGAAGGAGTAAGCGTGGATCCGCGAGGCGTCGGCAAGGTAGCAATCGAGCTCAACAACACCGCAGCGCAGCTTCTGGCCTCGCTGTGTGCCGAGCTCGGCACTGACGACGCCGTCGGCGTGCTCTCTCGTGCCCTGGGCATCTTGGATCTCTGCGTGCGTAGCAAGGCCAAGGGCGCGAGCGTCTGCATCGTCAATGAGCACGGGGAATCCGCGGAAGTTGTGGTCTGAGCCGGCGGTCGCGAGGGTGGTGCCAACAAGATGAGTCAAAAGATCGATCTAGACCAACGACGCTTTCGCAAGATCATCCGCGGGAAGATCAAAGACAACCTGCGCAAGTACATCAGCAATGGTGAGATGGTCGCTCGCAAGGGCAAGGACGTGGTCTCGATTCCGATTCCGACCGTCGACATTCCCAGGTTCAAGCACGGCGGCAAGCAACAGGGCGGCGTCGGCCAAGGGGAAGGCGAGGTCGGTGACTCCCTCGGTCAGGATGGCGAGGAACAGCCCGGCGGCGCTGGTGAGGCTGGCGACCGAGCCGGGGAGCACCTTCTGGAGGTCGATGTCAGCCTGGAAGAGCTTGCCGAAATCCTCGGCGAGGAGCTCTCGCTGCCACGCATCGAACCCAAGGGCAGCGAGAAGATCGTCGCCCACAAGGATCGCTTTACGGGTATTCGCTCAACCGGCCCCGAATCGCTCAAGCACTTTCGCCGCACCTACAAAGAGGCTCTCAAACGGCAGATTTCGACGGGAACCTACAATCCCAAGGCGCCGGTCATCATCCCCATCAAGGAGGACAAGCGCTTCCGATCGTGGAAGAGCGAGCCGATTCCGCAGTCGAGCGCCGTCATCATCTACATGATGGACGTCTCGGGATCGATGGGCGATGAGCAAAAGGAAATCGTTCGCATCGAATCCTTCTGGATCGATACCTGGTTGCGCTCGCAATACAAGGGCATCGAGAGTCGCTACATCATTCACGACGCGATGGCCCGTGAAGTCGATCGCGACACCTTCTTTTCCACACGCGAGTCGGGTGGAACCATGATTTCGTCAGCCTACAAGCTCTGCTCCAAGATCATGCAGGACGAGTACCCGGCCGACGAGTTCAACATCTATCCCTTTCACTTTTCCGACGGTGACAACTGGTCTGTCGACGACACGGTCACCTGTGTCGACCTTCTCAAGAATGAGATTTTGCCCAACAGCAATCAGTTTGCGTACGGGCAGGTCGAGTCGCCCTATGGCTCGGGGCAGTTCATCAAGGATCTGCGCGAGCACTTCTCTGGCGAAGAGAGCCTGGTGACCTCGGAGATCAAAGGCAAAGACGCCATCATGGACTCGATCAAGGAGTTCCTGGGGAAGGGCAAGTGAGTTTCCGCAAGCCATTACCAGCCCACCTGCAAGACATGCAGCAGGAGATCGAGATCCACGCGCGCGACTTTGGACTCGATTTCTTTCCGATTATCTATGAGGTCCTGGACTACAAGACCATGAACGAGGTCGCGGCTTACGGCGGCTTCCCGACCCGCTATCCGCACTGGCGCTTCGGCATGGACTACGAACAGCTGTCCAAGAGCTACGAGTACGGCATGTCCAAGATTTACGAGATGGTGATCAACACCAATCCCTCGTACGCCTATCTCCTTGAGGGCAACTCGCTCGTCGACCAGAAGCTGGTCATGGCTCACGTGTGCGGCCACGTCGACTTCTTCAAGCACAACTACTATTTCTCGAAGACCAATCGCAAGATGATCGACGGCATGGCCAACCATGCCGCGACGGTCAGACGCCACATGGCGCGCCACGGACAAGGCCCGGTCGAGGATTTCATCGACGTGTGCCTTTCGATCGAGAACCTCATCGATCCGATGTCGCTGTTCATTTCGCGCGAGGCCAAGCCGGGCGGGGCGCAAGACGAGGACGTCAAGGAGACGCCTCGCATCGCCGCAAAGGGCTACATGGAGGAGTACATCAACCCTCCCGAGTTCATGGCGGCCCAGCGCAAGAAGCTGGCTGCCGAGGCTGCTCAGCAGAAGCGCTTCCCCGTCGAACCTCAGCGAGACGTGCTCAAGTTCTTGCTCGGCCACGCGCCACTCGAAGACTGGCAGCGCGACTGCCTGGAGGTCATTCGAAACGAGGCCTACTACTACGCGCCTCAGGCCATGACCAAGATCATGAACGAGGGCTGGGCCACCTACTGGCACTCGAAGATTCTGACCACCAAGGCGCTCAAGGGCTCCGAAGTGGTCGACTACGCGGATGCCTGCGCGGGGGTGTTGGCGACCGCTCCTGGGCGCCTCAACCCCTACAAGCTCGGCGTCGAGCTTCTGCGCCACATCGAGATGCGCTGGGACAAAGGCCAGTTTGGGCAGGAATGGGAAGAGTGCGACACGGTCGCTGCCAAGGTCGCCTGGGACCGCCGGTTGGGACTTGGCCGCGACAAGCTCTTCGAGGTCCGCAAGCTGTACAACGACATCACCTTCATCGATGAGTTCTTCACGCTCGAGTTCTGCATCGAACAGAAGTTCTATTCCTTTGGGTTCAACGAGCGCTCCAGCAACTGGGAAATCATGTCTCGCGACTTCCAGAAGGTCAAACGCCAGCTCCTGGACTCGATTACCAATCGCGGCCAACCAGTCATTCGCGTTGTCGACGCCAACTACGGCAACACCGGCGAATTGCTAATCAAGCACGAGCACGGTGGCGTCGACCTCGACATGAATCACGCCAAGGACACTCTCCGTAACCTGCACAAGATCTGGAAGCGCCCGGTCAGCATCTACACGATCGTCGAGGACAAGGGGAAGCTCTTGCGACATGGGGCTGAGGGTTATTCTGAGAAGACTGCCGACGCCAAAGAGTTCGAATAATGCATCTGGTCTCATGGGCACTGTCAGACACCGGGCGTAAGCGCGAGAAGAACGAGGACAGCTACCTTGTCTCGAAGAAGCTGCGCCTCTTTGCCGTGGCCGACGGCATGGGCGGCCACAAGGGCGGGGCGCGAGCGTCGAGCCTGGCCCTGGAGGTACTGGAAGGCGCGGTGAAGTCGTCCATCGACGATCTGGCCAGCGCCGCCCAGAGGATGGCAGAGCTTGCCAGGCAGCGTTGGGCGGATCCTGATGCCGACTCCGAAGACGCTCGGCAGACCGAGGAAATCGCCAGTGCGCCGGGCGTGGATCGCACCCTCGATATGTTGGTGGCCCACGAGGACATCGAGTCGCTTCCACCGGCAACCGCCGTCATGCGCCTTGCCGCCCGCAAGGCCAGCAATGAAGTCTTTCGGGAAGCGAGTCGCGATCCTGGCCTCAAGGGCATGGGCACGACCTTGACCGCGATGTTGTGCGAGTCTGGCCGCATGCACCTGGTGCACGCTGGAGATAGTCGCGCCTACCTGTTTCGCGACGGACATCTTCGTCAGCTCACTGATGACCACTCGTGGATCGCTGAGCAAGTTCGCGGTGGCATGATGACGCAGGAGGAAGCGGAGAGCTCACAGTTTCGACATGTCATCACGCGTTCCATCGGCTTCGAGCGCGACGTCGAGGTGGATAGCACGGGTGTCGTCGTGCAAACCGGGGACTGCTTCCTCTTGTGCTCCGACGGTCTCAGTAACCTGGTGGGCGAAGACGAGCTGAGCCGTCTGATGTCGCACTGTTGGTTCAGGCGCTTGCCCAAGGTACTGGTCGACCTGGCCAACGAGCGTGGCGGCGACGACAACATCACGGTGGTCGTGGTGTATGCTGCCAACCACCTTGTCTAGACCTCGTAGTGCCGCATGGATCGCGCTCCTGGCCCTGGCCGCGTGCAAGAGCCAGGGTCCGCAAAAGTCGCAGACCTCCTCGCCGCCATCCGCGCTCGAGGACGCGTCGCCCCTTGCTGCGCATGCACAGGCGCCAGCCGACGGCCATTGTTCACTTTCCCCGCGCAGTCTGCGCCATCCGGCCGGCGCGCGTCTTGTCGCCATTGGTGACATTCACGGCGACCTGGCGGCTGCTCGTCGCGCTCTGCTCCTAGCCGGAGCCATCGACGACAAAGATCAGTGGATCGGTGGCGCACTGCAAGTCGTGCAGACTGGCGATCTTCTCGATCGCGGCAATGACGAGGAGGAGTTGCTTGGGCTATTGGAGTCCTTGGAGACTCAGGCCGGCGCTGCCGGCGGGGCGCTCTTTCGTCTCAACGGCAATCACGAGCTGATGAATGCCATGGGCGACTTCCGCTACGTGACACGCCATGGTTTCGAAGACTTTGCACAGGGCACACCACCGAGCCCGTTGACCACAGAGGCTCGAGCACGAGCCTTTTTTCCCGGCGGCGAGTACGCTCGAAAATTGGCGGCCTACGACATGGTCACCGTGGTCGGTCGCACCGTCTTCGTGCACGGCGGCGTGCTGGCGCGTTTCGTGGACGGGCTCGATGGCGCCAACCTCGCCAGCCGCTGTTTCTTGCTCGGTGAGCGAGAGACGCCGCCCGACGAGGCCATCGATCCAGAAGGTCCATTATGGACCCGACTCTTTTCCCGTGCCGATGTTCCCTGTGACCAGCTCCAGGAGACCTTGGACAGCTTGGGCGTCGATCGCATGGTGGTTGGCCACACACCACAGTTGGGCGGCATCACCAGCGCCTGCGAGGACAAGGTCTGGCGCATTGATACCGGGATGGCCAGCTACTACGGTGGGCCGACCCAGGTTCTCGAGATCGAAGGCGATCGAGTGCGAGTGCTCGAGTAGGCAGCAGCTCTGCTAGCTCAGCCCAGGTTTTCGAGTGCGCGATACAGGTCGCGCCGCCCGAACGGCTTCGGCAAGAGCAGGGTATGCGGCAACTCTCGCAAGCGTTCGCTGGCGCCCGATGTGGCGTAGCCTGTCACCACAACGATCTTCATGTCGGGGTTTTTCTCATGGCATCGCTCCGCAAGCGTGATGCCGTCCATCTTTGGCATCATAAAGTCAGTCACGAGCACCGAGATAGGGCGAGCACATTCGATCGCTAGTTGATGGGCGGCTTGGCCATCCGACGCCTCGAGCACCTCGAAGCCAGCGTCGACGAGGGCCGACCACATGATGGCGCGGACCCGCAGGTTGTCCTCGGCGAGCAGAGCCAAGCGCCCTTTGCCAAGGCTGGAGATGCTGTCAAGGTGGGCGACGGCATCGTGCACTCGTTCGTCGGTGTGGGGCAGAAGCAGCGTGAAGGTCGTGCCGACACCCAGTTCGCTCTGCGCCTCGATACTGCCTCCCGAGGCGGCGGCGAATCCGTAGGATGTCGCCAGGCTCATGCCGCTGCCGCGCTTGGACTCTTTGGTGGTGTAGAAGGGGTCGAAGATACCCTTGAGATCTTCGCTGTCGATGCCCGTGCCCGTGTCGGCGACTTGAATGTAGCCGTAGCGCCCCGCTGGCAACATGGACTCGCCGTTTTTTACTTCTCGCTCGCCACAGCTCAGAGTGATGCGACCCTCGTGCTCCATGGCATCGCCGGCATTGATGGCCAGGTTGAGCAAGACCTGGTGCAGGGCCGACTCGTCGACCTTTACGACCGAGGGTTCACAGCGGTCAAAGGCAAACTCGATCGACTCGGGCAGCACGCGCCTCGATACCCGAACGAAGTCGTTGATGACCGTGACCAAGTTGACGGGCACGGGATGCAGGAACTCTTTATGACGGCCGAGGAGCAGGAGTCTGCGAGTTAGGTTGGCGGCGCGCTCGGTCGCCTGTCGGATGATTTCGGCCGATTCACCGATAGGGTGGTTCTCGCCAACCTCCGCAACGATGTAGTCGGCCTCGCTGCCCATGATGGTGAGCGTGTTGTTGAAGTCGTGGGCAATGCCACCGGCCAGTCGTCCTAGGGCCTCCATGCGCTCACTGCGGCGCATTTGTTCCTGAAGGTCAGCGCGCTGATCACGCTCGCTCTCGAGCTTGTCGATGAGTTCGAGACTCTTGAGGAGATTGTCGCGGAGTCGGTTGAGGAGCGAGACGATGCACCTTGACACCATGACAGCGATGGCGAGCAAGAAGCACATGGCTCGGATCCAGTTGACGGGGCTAGTGGGATCGAGACCTTCGTCGGGGATGAGCGAGCTAAACCAGCCCTGTTGGTGGAGGAGGGCAACGGCCAGGGTGTGCACGATCACCAGGCCGAGTGCCATGATGGCTCCTCGCCCGTCGCTAAAGAGCGCGCTCATGGCAACGAAGCCGACAAAGCCGGCCCCATAGAGGCTGACGATGCCACCGAGACTTCCGATGGCGCCGGCGAAGTAGGTGACGAGCAAGAGCGAGCCGATGCGATAGCGCTGCCACTGTTTAGGCGCGAGCACGGCGCTGGCGATGATCGCGAAGGCAAGGCCCGTCGCTTCAGCGTTACTTGCCGCCAGTCGCCCCATCGAGACCTGCCAGATGCAGATGAGGAGCGCTAGAGCGATGACGACGAGGGCCGCCAGTAAGATCCGCTGCAGCAGATCGCTCCTCCAGGTATGGAGCTGGCTCTCGAAGCGCGCGCGTTCCGCCTGTGCCTTTTCGGCTGTGTGGCTCTCGCTGGGGCTCGCGTTGGTCATCGTCCCTGAGACTTACTCCGCTTCCATGTCGATGAGCTCGACGTCGAAGATCAAGAGGCCGGCCGGTTTGTCTGGCGCGCCGCGGTACGCGTCTTTCTCGGGAATCCAAAAGCGGAAACTGTCGCCAACGGTCATGAGTTTGACGCCTTCGCGCCAACCTGGAATCACCTGGTTGAGAACGAAACTGGTTGGCTCGTTCCGCTGGTAGGAGGAGTCGAAGATCTTGCCGTCGGTGGTGTAGCCCTGGTAGTGCACCGTCACGTTGGTTGTGGAGGTGGCGTGGCGCGTGTTCTTGCCGCGCTTGAACACCACGAACTTGAGACCGGA
>JAHEAK010000586.1 GCA_024642805.1 Kofleriaceae bacterium
TGCCGCTGTGCCAAGAGGCAGGCGCTCCTCGGCCATCAACTGGGCCAGATCGACACCCTCCACGTACTCGCTGGCGGTGAAGGTCGAGCCAGAGGCCTCGCCGATCTCGTGCAGGCGAGCGACTCGTGGGTGCTCGAAGGAGCCGTAGGTCTGGGCGGCCGCGTGCAAGAGGCCCAGGGCTCTGGGATCCGCGCACAGGCTGGCGTGAAAGCGCTTGACGGCAAACTCGCGGTCGACGCCAGCCACGCCATAGACCCTGGCTCGGAAGACCTCGCCCGTTGGGCCCCCACCCAAACAGTCGGACAAGTGATACCGACCCAGCCGCATTTGTAAGGGCCCGGTGCCCAAGGCAGTCACGACCTAGAACGGTAGCTGCCAACGCCTATTCTGTCAATGAATTCGAAGGGCTACCGTGACACATGCCCCCACCCCGAGAGCGGCGAGGCGGCGATTGCGGCAAACACTTGCCCAAGTTCACAGGATCCCGAATGATCGTCTCTGTCTTTTCACTGGCCCGCGCAGGGCCCCAACAAGGGCCCCAACAAGGGCCCCAACAAGGGCTCGAGCAAGGGCCTCGACAACCGGCCCAACAACCAGCCAACCGGCTCAACAACCAGCCCGGCACGTGGGGCGCAACAACCGGCCCCACTAGGGGCGCAACACCAGGGCCCGCAAGGGGCGCAACACAGGGCCCACGAGCAGGGCTACCCAACAGGACGATGCAGTACCAAATGGCAGAGCACGACGATCCCGATAGTTGGCACGGTTGGTTTGGGCGCTGGCTGACCACGGCTCCTAGCCGGTGGCTCGGCAAGCGCAGTGGCATCGGTCTGGATTTGACCGGCGGCAGCGACGGGCTGAAGTACTTGATGCACATGGCGCGCGGCAATCGCCGGCAGCGACGCACCTCCATGGAGGCGGTCCTCAGCGGCAAGCGCCCGGTGGTGCTGATTCACGGCTTCATGGGTACCCGCGGATCGATGTATCCCCTCGAGAAGCGCTTGGAGGAAGACGGCTTCTGCGTGTTCTCTTTCAATCTAGGCGCTATCAACCTGCGAGATATTCGTACCTCCGCCTTTCGTATCCATCGGAAGATCGAGGCCATTTTGGCGCAGACCCAGGTCGACGAAATCGACATCATCGGTCACTCGATGGGCGGTCTCATCGGCCTGTACATGATCAAGAAGTTGGGCGCGCACAAGCGAGTTAGGCGCTTCATCATGTTGGGATCGCCGGTCAACGGCACCTGGGTGGCGCTGGCGGGCGTTGCCACGGTTGGCCTGTACTCGGCCTCGACCTGGCAGCTCTTGCCGCGCAGCAAGTTCCTCGACGAGCTGCACAAAGGCCCGCTTCCCGATGATGTGGAAATTCACTCACTCTCGGCGGCCCGCGATTGGGTGTGTCCACCCGCCAGTACCCGTTTGATGGGCAGCGAGGCGCACAGCGTGAACCTGGGCCACTCGAGTCTGGTCATCAGTGCCGAGGTATACGAGCACGTGCTAAAGATCCTGAAGGAGCCAGACGCCTACGAGGATGAGCCATCAGACGCCACGGACAGCCCGCCAAGCGATGGCAATTCGGGCTAAGAGACAATTTCAAGGGCGTTTGCTTGCCCTGGCCCAACAAGCCAACGTATCATTTTTTTTGACCTTCTAAGTCTGCGAGCCTATTACTAAACCCATGTCGGACATGCCCCAATTCGCTCTCCGGTTTATCTCCGGAAAGTACCAGGGCGGTGAGTTTCCCCTCCGCAAGAACCGAGAGATCATCATCGGTCGCTCCAGCGATCTCGACATGGTTCTGGTCGAGGACATGGTCTCCAGGCGCCACGCCAAGATCGCCACCACCGACAACGAGGTCTACATCTCGGACATGGGCTCGACCAATGGCACCTTCGTCAATGGCGAGAAGATCACCCGCTCGCGCATCCAGGAGGGCGATCGCATCCTGGTCGGGACCTCGATCATCAAGATGGTCGCTGTCGATCCCTCGGCCAATGCCCACCAGAGCGAGGCCGAAGCGCGCCGCCGCCTCGAGGCCGGCGCCAATCGCCAGGGCACCGTTGGCCGGCCGATGTCGGGCGTCATCGAAGAGATTCCGCTTCCCGACCTTTTGCAGCTCTTGTCGACCTCGCGCAAGAGCGGCGTCCTCAGCGTGAGCGGCGTGGTTGGCGTTGGTCGCATCTACCTGCGCAATGGCGCCATCTACTTTGCCGCCATCAACGACGACTTCAACGTCAGCCCGCAGAAGGCCATCTACCGCATGCTCACCTGGGAGAGCGGCACCTTCGAGCTCGAGCCCGGCGGCGAGATGAACGTCATGGAAGAAATCCAAGAGTCGACCGAAGGTCTGCTCATGGAAGGCGTTCGTCAGATCGACGAGTTCCGCAACATGCAAAAGCAACTGCCCTCGCCGCACTCGGCCCTGGCCGTGCCGACGCCAGTGGCGGGCAAGCTACGCGATCTGAGCCACGGCGAGCTCGATATCTTCCAGCTCGTGCTCGATCACGGCCAGCTGCAGGCCATTCTCGACAACTACTGGGGCAGCGATCTGGATGCGGCCAAGAATCTGGTCGCGCTGATGAAGCGCGAATTCGTCGTCGTCCCCTAGCGGATCTCGTCGTCGCCGCAGGAAGAGGGCCTCGCCATCATGCCAAGCGGTACGCCCACCAAAGCGCCTCTCATCATCTTCGGATGCATCCTTGGCATCTCGATCATATGTGTTGGCCTGGTGGCGATAACCCACCTGCGACGCACCGAGCCCTATCTCGACTCGAAGATGCGGCGCATTCGGCGCGTGAAGAGAGCCCAGCCGCCCACGCCCCCTTCGGCCGAGCGTCCCGCGCAGCCGTCGCCAGCGTCTCCCGTGAACGAGATACCCGTGGTCGAGATACCCGTGGTCGAGCTTCCGCTCACCGTGCAAGTGGACGCGGGACTCGCCGCGGAAGACAAGCCCGGCCCCTGATTCCGCTCACGGCCTGCTCGAGCTATCGAGCACGCACTCGCTACAGATCGATCGTCATGCCTTCGCAGGCACCGACGACCTCGATGCCGCTGGCACCTACAGATCGATCGTCATGCCTTCGTAGGCACCGACGACCTCGATGCCGCTGGCACCGAGACGCCTTAGCTCGCGAGCGCACATCGCCACGTTCTCATCGACCACCTCATCGGCGTGATCTTGATCGTAGTGAAAGAGCACCAACTTGCCCACGCGGGCCCTGGCAGCCACCTGCGCAGCCTCGAGGTAGCTCGACAGACCGCGCTCGCGACGGTGTTGCTGCTCGTCGGGTGTATAGGTCGCATCGTGAATCAGGACATCGGCGCCCTGATAGAACTCGATGATTTTGTCGGGTGCACCACTGAGGGGATAGCCAACATCCGAGGCGTAGACGATGGATGCTTTGGCCTCGGTGATGCGAAAGGCCAAGGTGGTGGTTTCTCCGTGCGGTAGCTGCGCCCCGCACACCTTAAGCTCGGAGACTCGGAAGCACTGATCGTCGGCGAGTGCTTCAAATTCGATCTGCGCGCCCAAATTCTTCAGCGTGTAGATCGGCGAGAACTGCGGATTCATCTGCCCCTCGAGGATCGACTCGACACGCTTTGCGGTCTTGGCATTGCCATAGACGCGAAACTGGTTGCCGGGTACGAAGACCGGCGCAAAAAAGGGAAAGCCCTGGATGTGATCCCAGTGAGCGTGGGAGAGCAAGATGGTCGCCTTGCCCTCGCCAGTGGCAAAGTTGGCGTCCACCGGTAGCTCTTGCTGAAAGAGCGCGGTGCCGAGCGGAACGATACCCGTGCCCATGTCGATGACGCACAGATGGCCTTTGCTATCGATGACCGACACGCAGGGCGTGTTGCCGCCGTAGCGATTGGTTTCCGGCCCAGGAGCGGGAATGCTGCCACGCACGCCCCAGATCTGGATCTTCACGAG